>NZ_AQXL01000127.1 GCF_000376225.1 Effusibacillus pohliae DSM 22757 | reverse complement strand
GGAATCATGAACATCACCCAAACCGTCTAGTAGTAGGCAATTAGATGCCTCCATCGCGATTGTTGGGGTGATTTGAAAAAGTCAAGAGGAAAATTTGTTCGCACTCCTGTTTTGGGGGTGAAACAATAAATGGCCCTAGTCAAGAGACTAGAGCCTGTAAGGAAATTTTAATTCCGAGAGTCTTAAGCAAATATGGAGAGGGGAACCTGCATGAAACGCTGGATCCTGCTGACCGGGTTGCTGGCAGCCGCTGTGCTTGCGGTTGTGCTGCGGGTTCCGCATGCAAAATCAGCGCTCGCCTACGTACCCGACCATATGGTCACACTGACGTTTGACGACGGACCGGACCCGCGGTTTACGCCCGAAATATTGGAAATGTTGAAACAACGCCACCTGACAGCCACCTTCTTTGTCGTCGGCCAAAACGCTCTCGCCCATCCGGATTTGACGCGGGAAATCGTGAAACAGGGGCATCTGATCGCAAACCATTCGTTCACGCATCCCGAACTGGAAAAATTGGATCGCGATCAAGTCTATAAGGAACTGTCGGATACGGACACGGTGCTGGTGCAAATCTTGGGTTCGCCGCATGCGGTTTCTCCCTATTTTCGTCCTCCCCGCGGCAACATCAGCGACGCGATCACTGACACGGTCAACAAAATGAACAAACAGATGGTGCTGTGGAATGTCTGTGTGGAAAACCGCAGCACGCAAACGCCGGAGGCGGTGCGAGCCAGAGTGATGCGGCTGATTCGCGAGCGGCACGGTGGCATTTTGCTGGCGCACGACGGCGAACTCGACCGGTCGTTGACCGTTCAGTCGCTGCCGTTGATTCTCGACGATTTACAACGGGAAGGGTATAAAATCGTTCCGCTGGATGAGTATTTGTCGGCCGAACTGGAACTTACTTCAGCACATCATGATCGACGTACCGCTCGCCGTTCAACTCGCTGATCACATTAATCGCCACCTTGGCTCCGTCGCCGGCAGTCACAATCGTGTGAACGCTTACCCCGGCTGCCGTCCCGGCTGCCCAGATTCCATCAACATTGGTCCTGCCGTTTGCGTCCACGTCGATCACCGTCTTGATCCGCGGTTCGGTTGCCGGTTTCGTTTTCAGCCCGATTTTTTCCGCCAGATCGACGGCGACACCGGTCGCCAGGATGACATGCTGCGCCTCAAACTGCTGACCCTCCAGTTCGATCCGGAATCCTTCCTCCAGTTTCACAACGTTGAGCGCTTTTCCCAGAACCAGTTCGGCGCCAAATTTGGCAGCCTGTTTTTTCCCCGTCTCTACCAGATCCGGGCCCGTAATCTCCAACACGCCGTAATGGTTTTCAATCCACGCCCGTTTGGTGATGCTCTGGTCGTTATCGATCACCAACGTTTTCTTTCCGGCCTTGGCGGCAAACAAAGCGGCGCTCGCCCCCGCCGGTCCCGCTCCGATGACAGCGATGTCGTACATGCTGAACCACTCCTTTTGGGATTTAGAGTCGTGTCGTCCGACATTTCTTCCGACATTCTAATTTTATATTAGTTACTGAATTTTTGCACGCTTATGCTCACACCGTTCGCCGCAAGCCCCGCCCCTCTCACCCCTCCAGACCGGGTAGCCCATTCTGTATGATCTGCTCCACTTCCGACTTGGTCTTGGCTCGCAGCACCCGGTCGAGCAGAAGCTGACAGTCTTGCCTGGTCAAAGTTGAAAATTGCTTCTTCGCCGCCAACACCTGACCCGCATTCATTGAAAATTCGTCCAGGTCCATCGCGTACAAGAGCGGAATCACCCGTTCATCGCCCGCCATTTCGCCGCACATGCCAACCCGTTTGCCTTTTTCATGCGCGTCCCGGATAATCTTGTGAATCATCCGCAGAACCGGTGGATGCAACGGATCGGACAAGTACGCGACCTTTTCGTTCGTTCGGTCGGCCGCCATCGCATATTGCGTCAAATCGTTGCTGCCAATACTGAAAAAATCGACGAATTCCGCAAGCTGATCGACCATCATGGCGGCTGCCGGGGTCTCGACCATGATTCCGACAGGTACAGGATCGGCACCGACTTGCTTCCGCACCTCTTCCAGAATTGTCCTTGCCTGAATGACTTCATCAACCGCAGCGATCATCGGCAGCATGATTTTCAGGTTTCCGAAGCGGCTCGCACGGTACAGCGCCCGCAACTGCGTTTGAAACAGTTCCGGCAAGTCAAGACAGATCCGGATCGCCCTGTATCCAAGGAACGGATTTTTTTCTTCCATCGGAAAATAGGAGAGCGGCTTATCCCCGCCAATATCCAATGTGCGAATGATCACCGGTTTGCCGCCCATTTTTTCCAGCACTTCTTTGTATGCGAGAAACTGTTCTTCCTCAGTCGGAAAATCAGCCCTGTCCATAAACAGAAACTCAGTGCGGAACAACCCGATCCCTCCAATCCCGACAGCAAGCACCTGGTCAACATCCTTCGGATGGGCGATGTTACAGGCCACTTCCACCCGGGTTCCGTCTTTCGTAACGGCCGGATTCGTTTTATAAGCGTCCAGTTCTTTTATTTGGATTTCGTATTTCCGCTTCTTCTCCAAAAAGAGCGCACGATCCGCATCGCTCGGATTGACCCAGTATTCCCCTGTAAATCCGTCGACCATCACCTCGTCCCCTTCCTGAATGTCCAACAAATCAGGCCCTGCCCCAACGACAGCCGGAATTTGCAGCGATCGTGCAAGAATCGCGCTGTGACTGCTTGTTCCGCCAATCATGGTTACGAACCCTTTAACCACGCCAGTCGGGATCGAGGCCGTTTGTGAAGGGGTCAGGTCTTCAGCAAGCAAAATCACCGGTTCATCCAGCGATTCAAAGCCTGCCGGACCGACACCCAACAATTTTTTCAGTATGAGCTGTTTTACATCCCTGATGTCAGTCGTTCGTTGTTGCATGTATTTGTCTTCCAAAGTTTGCAGCATCGCGGCGTAATTGTCCATGACCGAGCCGATCACCGCTTCCGCATTCACTTTTCTGTCCCACAACTCCTGTTTTGCTTCATTCAAAATGGCAGGATCCTCCAAAAGCAACAGATGCGCATCAAAGATTTGCAGTTCCGATTTTTGCAGCCGGTATGCCATCTGTTGCTTTAAAAGGGCCAATTCCGCCTTCGCGCTTGCAAGCGCCTGCTGCAATCGTTCCCATTCCGCTTCAGGGTTGTCAGTCTGAGTGGTTCCCCAGGTGATCTCATCCCGTATCCAACGGGCCTTGCCTATCGAATACCCTCTTGACGCCGCGATCGCTTTCCGGAATTTCGCCGCCCCTTGTCCTTCTTTATGCATGGCTTGTCCCCTTTCTCCCGATCATTTTACCCCAACCTGCGCATGAACCGAATGGTCCTTGTAAAAAAAGATGGGCATAAGCCCAGAAGTTTTCCTTCTCAAGCTCATGCCCACCCAAGGTTACACGCTCGACAATCTGTTTTCATTGTAAGCTGTTGAAAATCATTATGTCAAGCCGGACATCACATCCCCCGTCAACGAGCTTCCATGCGTCAAGAGATACAGCCCATCATTACCGCTACCTCAAAGAACTGCTGGGCTTTGACCACTATCGGCCAGTTGATTTAGAATTATGACAACTCTGAATGAAGGAAGTTTGTTGGAATCGCACAACCGCATCCCATAAGGCCTCAGCCGATCTTCGCCTCAATCCTGAGCTTGTCAGCGACCATCGCAATAAACTCGCTATTGGTGGGTTTCGCCTTGCCGACGCTGACAGTGTAGCCGAAGACGGCGCGGATGGCGTCGATATTACCGCGGCCCCAAGCGACTTCGATTGCGTGGCGAATCGCCCGCTCGACCCGGCTCGGCGTGGTGTTGTACTTGTCGGCGATCTTCGGATACAGTACCTTCGTGATCGAGCCGAGAATTTCCACATCCTTGTATACCATGTTGATTGCTTCCCGCAGGTAGTGATACCCCTTGATATGGGCCGGCACGCCGATCTCATGGATGATGTTGGTAATCGAAGCGTCCACGTTTTTGCCCCGCGTCATCACGGGCGGCTGCTTGCCGCCGGTTGGAATGCGCACCACCTGGCGGATTCGGTTGATCAGAATATCCATGTCAAACGGCTTCAAAATGTAATAAGACGCCCCCAGTTCGACAGCCCGCTTGGTGATCGTTTCCTGACCAAACGAGGTTAACATGATCACTTTCGGTTGCGGTTTCAACTCCATGCTTTGAATTTTTTCCAGCACACCGATTCCGTCCAGCACCGGCATGATTATGTCAAGGATAACCACATCGGGCATGTGGGTTTCGATCAGATCCAGCACTTCATTCCCGTTGTAGGCAATCCCGATCACTTCCATATCGCGTTGTTCGGATATGAATTCTTTCAGAAGATCGGCAAATTCCCTGTTGTCGTCTGCTACCAAAACTCGAATTTGACTCACTGCCTGGCTCCCCCTTCTCACTGTTGGTGCACGAAAAATAGAGTTCGACAAACAGTGTGGCTAATCCTTCCAAAGTTTTCGCAAAAATCTTCCGACATTTTTTCACATTTTTTTCGACATTCGTCTTGTATCGATGCTTATTATTGCTGTGCATGATTTATGTCAGACTCTTTGTCGAAAAATATTACAAAAATAGGCCAAAAGACCTACATACAAAAAACACCCGTGCAATCGGGTGTTTTCAGGCTTCTAGGACGCTTTGCTCGCTTTTGTTTCGATGCCCGCCTCATTCAACATCCATTCGATGAACACTCCGTAGCCTTGCGTCGGGTCGTTGACAAATACGTGGGTGACGGCGCCTACCAGTTTGCCTCCCTGGATGATCGGACTGCCACTCATGCCCTGGATGATGCCGCCCGTTTTCTCCAGCAGGCGCGGGTCGGTGATCCGGATCACCATGCTTTTGGTAGCAGGATACTTCTGGCGCAACACGTTCACGATCTCGATCGAATATTCCTCGACTTTTTGCCCGTCGACGACCGTCAGAATCTTCGCCGGCCCTTCCTTCACCTGCTCGGCCAGCGCGATCGGAATCGGCTCCGTCATCAATCCGCGCTCGGGCGCCTTTTTCATATGGCCGAATACGCCAAAATCACAGTTTTTTGTAATCGTGCCCAACACGTTATCCTCGTCGATCATCACGCCCCGTTTTTCGCCGGGCTGTCCGCTTTCTCCCTTATCGATCGACGTGACGCTCGAGTGAACCACCTGACCCTCCTTCACCTGGATCGGTTGGCCGGTATCCATATCGGATATGACATGTCCGAGAGCACCAAACACATTGTAGGTCGGCGCATAGAAGGTCAATGTTCCGACGCCTGCCGCCGAATCGCGGATATAGAGGCCGATCCGGTACGTTTCCGTCTCTTTGTCCCAGGTTGGCTTGACGCGCAGTTTCACCTGCGATTTGGAGCGAAGCACGGTGATTTCCAAATCGCGATTTTCCTTGCCCGCTTTGTTGATCAGATTCGCCGCTTGTTCGACGCTTTCCACTTTGCGTCCGTCAATTGCGGTGATCACGTCGCCGATTTTGATATTCGCCTGTTCCGCCGGTGAGATCGAGTGTTGCTGATATTTGACCAGATTGTAGCCGACTACCATGATGCCGTTGGATTTGATTTTGACGCCGATCGATTGTCCGCCGGGAATCACCCGGATATCCGGTACGACGCTGACATGCACGGACTTCAGCGGCAGGAAACCGAACAATTTCACCTGAACATCCGTATCTCCTTGTGTCAGGGAGTCGATTTCGATCGGTTGTTTCAAGTTGAAGGCAGCGCGGGAATCGGGGTTTCCGCGGACAGTGGCGACATGCGAATTGGAAGTGATGACAGTTGCACTGACGGGAAGTCCGAGCTTTAACAGTGTGCTGTGTCCCTCCAGCAACCGGATATGGGCAGGGGTGCTGGCCCAGTCACGGACCGGAGTCGAACTGAACAGCGCGACGACCAAACTTGCCAGAGCCAGTCCAAACAATCGTTTCAAAATTCCTTTTGTCACACTTCGTCACGCCCCCTTCTCACCTCACAAAAATGGTGCCGCCAAGTATGTGTCTATAAAGTTGCCTTTCCCGGACACTTTTATGCCATTACGATCAGTTTTGCACAAAGAAAAACCGGGTAAAACCGGAAATCACAACCTTTAGTGTGAATCCGGTTTCCCCCGGTTGGATTGAGGGATGACAACAAGGTGCCAAGCAGCAGGTCCCCTTTGGCCGGTTGTCAGGACGCCTCGTGCTTGAGAAGCCGCGCCTGCAGCAACATCTCCTCCGCATGCTTGCGCGTGGTATCGGTCAGTTCCGCGCCCGAAAGCATACGCGCCAGTTCTTCCACCCGCTCCGCCTCGCTCAGTTCCTGAACCAGGGTGAGCGAGCGGCCTGCCCGCTGCCGTTTGACGATCAGAAAATGGCGGTCGGCCATGCAAGCCACTTGCGGTAAATGGGTGACGCAAATCACCTGGTTGGCGGACGCCACCAGCCCCATTTTTTCCGCCACCGCTTGCGCCGCTCGGCCGGAAATGCCCGTGTCGATCTCATCGAACACCAGGGTTTCCACGCCTTCGCCGGACAACACCGTTTTGATCGCCAGCAGCGTGCGGGACAATTCGCCTCCGGAGGCGATTTTGACAAGCGGGCGCAAAGGTTCGCCGGGGTTGGCGGAAAACAGGAACTCCACCCGGTCGATGCCCAGTTCGCTCACATGGACCCGCTGCCCGTCCACGTCGATGCCCTGCTCATCCGGCTGCAGCTGAAAGTCGATTTCAAATCGGGTGCGCGGCATCATGAGCGAGGACAGTTCCTGCGTGATCCGTTTTGCGAAGCTGTTTGCGATCGACTTCCGCTTGCGGGAAAGTTCCGCCGCATCCTTCACCAGTTGCCGTTCAAGCGAATCCAGTTCGGATTGCAGCCGCTCCAGATTTTCTTCATGATGTTCCAGGTCGACGATCTCCTGCGAGATTTTGTTGGCATAGGCGAGGATGTCAGCCACCGAATCGCCGTATTTGCGGCGAAGCCGGGCCAACGCCGCAAGCCGCTCCTCAATCACCTGCAGCTTGTCTGGATTGAATTCGATTCTGTCACGATAGGAACGCAATTCGTGTGCCGCTTCCTCTAACTGGTAGGCGGACGATTTGACCAACTCCAGAATCGAAGCGAGCTCCGGATCATAGCGCAATGCGTCTTCCAGTTCCGAGCTGATTTTGTGGAGGTTTTCGACAATGGAAGCCTGCCGTTGTCCTCCCTGGTACAAGCTGTCATAGGCTCCGGACGCGGTTCCATACAGTTTTTCGGCGTGTGCCAGCTTGCGCCGTTCTTCCTCCAGCTCGTCCTCTTCACCCGGTTTCAGACCCAATGTTTCGATCTCTTCCAGTTGAAAGCGAAGCATGTCTAGCCGCTGCACCCGTTCCTGTTCGCCGATCGCCGCCTTCTCCAACGCCTTTCGGGCGGCTCTCCAGTTCGCATAAGCAGCCGCCACTTTCTGTTTCAACCGCTGAACCGGTTCGCCGCCAAACGCGTCCAGGATCGCCAGATGTTCCTCCACGCGCAGCAGGGATTGATGCTCATGCTGGCCGGCAAGATCCAGTAGCAGGCCGCCGATTTGCCGCAAAATCTGCACCGTCACAATCCGCCCGTTGACGCGGCAGACCGATTTGCCGGACGCATGCACCTCCCGCACGATCACCAGCGCGTTGTCTTCCCATTCAATGCCCAGAGCCTGCAACAGTTCGGATAACAGCTTGTCCCGCTGCACTACGAACAGCGCTTCGACGATCGCCTTGTCGCATCCCTGGCGGACCATCTCGGATGAGGACCGCCCTCCCAGGACAAGTCCCAGCGCGTCGATCAAAATCGACTTGCCGGCCCCCGTTTCACCCGTCAAGACATTGAGACCCGGCCCCAAACTGAACCGCACTTCCTCAATCAAGGCAAAGTTCCGGATATGCAGCTCCTGTAACATCCTATCCCCCCTCACCCTAGCGATCTCCAGGCGACAGCCGGTCGCCGATTGCCGAATTTTTCTATCACAAGGATACCATATAGAACAGATGTTCGCAAGTTATAAAAATTCGAGAAAGCGGTCAACCATTTCCGGGGCGTCTTCCCGGTTGCGGCAGATGATGAGGATCGTGTCGTCACCGCTGATCGTACCGATGATCGGTTCCCAGTTCAAAGCGTCGATCAGCGCCGCGATCGCATTGGCGTTGCCGGGGAGCGTTTTCAGGACGATCAGATTTTCGGCCCGGTCGATCGAGACGAAACTGTCGCTTAAAAACCGGCGCAGCTTGGCCTCCGGATTGTACGTCGGCTCGGCCGGCAGCGCATACTTGTAGCGTCCGTCCGGCGTCGGCGTTTTCACCAGCTGCAGTTCCTTGATGTCGCGCGACACGGTCGCCTGTGTCACCTGGAATCCCGCCTCGCGCAGGCTTTCCACCAGTTCTTCCTGCGTTTCGATGTCACGGGTGGTGATCAGTTCGCGAATCTTCAGTAACCGTTGACCTTTCATGCGAGTGGTTTCCCCTCCAGAGCACTAGTTTGGGTCGTGCAGTTTTTGCCGCAGCACGTCGAAAAAACCACGTTCCTGCCATTTGATCAGAGTCGTGTAGTGGGGGGATTTGCGAATCCGGATGATATCGTTGACCTCGACTCTGTAACCGACCTGGCCGTCGATCGTCATCCCGATGTCATTGTGGGTGGCCGATACCACAACCCGCACCTCCTGATTTTTCTGGATGATAAACGGCCGGGAATGCAGCGTATGAGGACAAATCGGGGTGACGACGATCACGTTGATGTGCGGGCTGACGATCGGACCTCCACAAGACAGCGAATAGGCGGTCGAACCGGTCGGCGTCGATACGATCAACCCGTCGCCCGAGTATTTGTCGACGTACATATCGTCCACATAGACAGACAGCGTCACCATCCGGCCGAACGATCCCTTGGCGATTCCCACGTCATTCAAAGCGATGTTCTTATGTATCACCTGTCCGCCGCGAATGATCGACGCTTCGATCATCATCCGCTTTTCCAAATGATAATCGCCGCGCAACACGCGATCGACGGCGCTCGGGAGGTCTTCCGGCTCCGCTTCCGATAAAAATCCGAGGTGGCCGAGATTGATTCCCAGCATTGGCAAATCGTACACCGCCAACTGCCGCGCCACTCCCAGCAGCGTTCCGTCCCCGCCCAGCACGAATACCAGATCGACATGCCCGGGAAATTGCCCGACTTCCATGGCGATGTCCGGCCGGCCGATTTTGCCGGCAACAGCGCTGTCCACACACACGCTTGCCCCTTTCTCCTCCAGCAGTTCGATCAGCTGCCGGGTGACCGCAACGGCGGTCGGTTTGTTTTGGTTGACGGCAATCCCGATTTTTTTCATGGCATGACGCCCCCTTGCACATCGGTTCACAATTACAATACGGTCGTCCACCAGAGTTATTCGCGAATTTTCCGCTCCATTCCTTCAATTCCCAGGCAGCGGATCTTTTCGCAATGTCTCGTGGGCCGTACGAACGGTTTCCGCAACCAGCTCGGCTGCCGTTTCATTGAATACAGGCCGATCGGACAGCACGAGATGTGCCAAAAATTCGATATTGCCGTCGCCGCCGGTAATCGGCGAGAAGGTGAGGCCGCGGATTGCAAACCCTTCCGCCGCGGCTGCCCGCAGCGTTTGCACCAACACTTCGCGGTGGGTTTCCGGGTCGCGGACGATCCCGTTTTTCCCCACTTTCTCGCGGCCGGCCTCAAACTGCGGCTTGATCAGGGAGAGCAGGGTACCGCCTGGTACCAGCACGCTTTTGATGACCGGAAACAGCAGCCGGACCGAGATAAAGGAGACGTCCATCACAGCAATGTCCGGCCGGTCGGCTGGCAAGTCTGCCGGTTTGAGGTGGCGAAAATTGGTTCGCTCCATCACGATGACCCGCGGATCCTGCCGCAGTTGCCAGGCCAATTGCCCATAGCCGACATCCACCGCGTAAACCAGCCGGGCACCGTGCTGCAATGCGCAGTCGGTGAAACCGCCGGTGGAAGCGCCGATATCGATCACCACCCGGCCTTCCATCGAAACGCCGAACGTGCGCAATGCTTTTTCCAGTTTCAATCCGCCTCTTGAGACATACGGATGCAGATTGCCCGCCACTTCGATCCGCGAATCGATTTTCACCTTGGTTCCGGCTTTGTCGACCCGCTCCCCGTCTACAAACACGAGCCCCGCCATGATCGCCGCTTTCGCTTTTTCCCGGGACGGATAGAAACCTCTGTCGGTCAGCAGAACATCCAGACGCTCTTTCGTGCTCATAAAGGCTCCTTTCAAGATACCCGCCAAAGTGGCGCTTTGAAACTGCAAACTGCCAAGACTTGCTCTGGGCTTGGACCCGGAAAACGGTGACGTCTTGTTAGAAATACGGAAAGCTTGCAAACCCGAACCGAAACGGGCTGCAAGCTCCAAACCCGATATTGGCGGCCAACAGAATCAACGCCGCCGCGACGACTGTCGACGGCCTCATGCGCGTTGCCGTTTTTTCGGCCCGATTCGTTTTGCGTGCTCGACAATTCGTTCCACCGTCACGCCGACCGACTCCAGCAGCTGTTTGACACTACCGTGTTCGATGAACCGATCCGGCAAGCCGATCGGGAACAGTTCCATGCCGGGAATCATGTTGGTCGCGTAAAATTCCATAATCGCAGACCCCATGCCGCCGGCGATCGCCGCTTCTTCGACGGTGATCAGGCGGTAGCCGCGCATCGCGAGATCCAGCAGCAGGTCTGCATCCAGCGGCTTGACAAACCGCATGTTGACGACCATCGGGTAGATGCCGTCCTGCTCGAGCACATCCGCCGCCTTTTCCGCCAGCTCGACCATCGGCCCCAACGCCAGAATCGCCAGTGGGGATCGGCCGTCACGCAGGATCTCCGCCTTGCCGATCGGGATTTCATGGAACTCCCGGTCCATTTTTACGCCGCGCCCTTCGCCGCGCGGGTAGCGGACGGCAACCGGCGTATTCTGCTGCAGCGCCGTATACAGCATGTGCTGCAGCTCGTTTTCGTCCTTCGGCATCATGATGGTGATATTCGGAATCGCCCGCAAGAACGAAATGTCAAACGCCCCCTGGTGCGTTTCCCCGTCCGCACCGACCAGCCCCGCCCGGTCGATCGCGATCGTGACAGGAATATTTTGGATGCAAATGTCGTGAATCGTCTGGTCATACGCCCGCTGCAAAAATGTGGAGTAGATCGACAGCACCGGCTTCATCCCGGCGCAGGCAAGACCGGCCGCAAACGTCGCCGCATGCTGCTCGGCGATGCCCACGTCAAAAAACCGGTTCGGAAACTTCTCGGCAAATTTGAGCAAACCGGAACCAGTTGGCATGGCCGGGGTGATGGCGACGATTTGCTCGTCCATTTCCGCCAGCTTGATCATCGTGTTGCCAAATACGGAACTGTACGTCGGAGCGGTCGACACCACCTTCGGCGACTCGCCAGTCTCGATGTTGAACGGATTGACCCCGTGCCATTTGTCGTAGGCACCTTCCGCGGCGGCGTACCCTTTTCCTTTTTGCGTGACGACGTGCAGCAGAACAGGTCCTCTCGTCTGTTTCGCCTGTTCCAAGGCCTGCAGCAACAAGGAAATATTATGCCCGTCGATCGGGCCCATGTAAGTGAAACCGAACTCTTCAAACAGCATGCCGGGAACGACCAGATATTTCAGCGAATCTTTCAGCCGCTCCAGCCCTTTCGCCACTTTGTTGCCGACCGTCGGGATTTTCGACAGGATATGCTGGATTTCCGCCTTCGCGTTCTGGTAATGCGAATCGGTGCGGATTTTTGCCAGATAATTGGACATCGCCCCGACGTTTGGATCGATCGACATCTCATTGTCGTTCAACACCACGATCAGGTCGGTGCCGATGTGGCCCACATGGTTCATCGCTTCAAACGCCATGCCTCCCGTCATCGCTCCGTCGCCGATGATCGCCACCACGTGATAGTTTTCTTTCGCAAGGTCACGGGCGACCGCGTAGCCGGCGGCAGCCGAGATCGATGTCGAGGAATGCCCCACATCAAACATGTCATGCTCGCTCTCCGCACGTTTCGGAAAACCCGACAGTCCTTTGAACTTGCGCAATGTGGGGAACAGCGATTTGCGGCCGGTCAGGATTTTGTGCACATAGGCCTGATGGCCGACATCCCAGATCAGTTTGTCACGCGGGCTGTCGAACACTTTGTGCAGCGCGACCGTCAATTCGACAACTCCCAGGTTGGCGCCGAAGTGGCCGCCTGTGACCGACAGGCTTTCAATCAAAAACTGACGAATCTCTTCCGCCAGCTCCTCCAATTGCTGCACATTGAAATCTTTGATGTCAGCGGGGCTGTTGACGTTTTCCAACCACACGCTTACCGCCTCGCTTTCGCGATTTTTTCTTATCATTTCCAGCAAATAACCGGATATGAAATTTTTGTTCCATTAGGTAGAAGAATTTTCCAACCTGTAAAATAATCCAATTGGCGTTGCGGATGGCATACGCTTTCCCGAGCGCCTTGCCGCTGACTGTCAAGGCGGCCACCAGCGCCGTCGCCAGGATGGCGATCGCTTGCCGAAACAGGCCGCTGATATCCGTCGATTCGATGATGCGGGCGACCACGACTGCCGTCGCTGCCCCACTCAAGACACCGGAAATATCGCCGATCACATCATTGCAGAAGTTCGAGAATTTTTCCGCGTTGCGCACGATCAGGATGGCCTGCTTCGCGCCGTGCACCCGCTCGGACGCCATCGCATGGTAAGGCGTCTCTCGCGCCGCGGCGGCTGCCAGTCCCATTATATCAAAAAAAATGCCGACGAGGACAATCGCGATCACGACCAAGACCCCGACCCACCAATCGGCCAGATCGAGCAGGATGGTGGAAGTATTGAAAAATCCAGATAGAAAAAAAGTGACGACGAAGATCAACGCCGCCCATCGAAGCGTGTCACGCCACGCGCTATTCATGAATAGAAATACACTCCGTTCGCGAGAATAATATGTAGATGGGGTGGGGTGGCAACTTTTCGGGTAAACGCTGTGGCTTAGGTCGAGTAGGTTTTCCCAGACAGACACCGCCACGTCGCCATGGCGGCGGTTTCCCTTTATGTCCGTCTCGGTGATGTTGCCATGCACCGGACTCGATTACCACTTAGACCACACTATAATCCCCGAAAAGTCACGTGGATCACGACAGTCTAGGAGTTTTCCTCAACAACCCCGCACATCTTCCTAGCCTCTTTTGCAACGTGGATTTCATGCAGCACCGGCGGACGCGTTTTGGCCGAAACGGTCCGCCTGAATCCTGCAATCCCTCCACATCACTCAAGGCAGGCTACGCTGCACACAAGTGTCGTGTCATCAACGATAGCATCTCACTCGCCATGCAGGTTCATACCCCATGTCGTAGTTCTCGGCGCGCTGGCGTCAAACCACAAACATGGGCCTCCGCGGTAGTAGGGTCCACGCCCGCATGCCATTGCGGATCGCCCTACTACCTTAACTCCCAGTATCAGCCCAAGGCTGGGCGCCTCAAGCCAACACCAGGAACTTCATCGATGTGCCCTTCGACGGATTTTTAGGCCCGCCTTCAGAAGAGGGGGGTTGACTAGAATACTGCGCCACCCTCCGATTTTGAAACCATTATACCATACGCGATCGATTCAACCAATCGATGCAAAAACTGCAGCGCGATCATGCGGTCGTTCCCGTATACAAGAAATCTGGCTGATTGAACGGGGAATAGGAATTTCGTTTTTTTTTGCGGTTTTTAGCCCCGATTTGGCTGTCCCTTTTGGCATGGAAAAAGCTTCTCTCAGTTGGAGAAGCTTGCGACGTTTAAACCGATTGGCCTTTTTTCGTTCGGTCTTTTTTCTGCTTTTTTGGCGGATCGGTGCAGGCGCCGGACTGCTGGTTGATAATCGCCAGCGCACCTTTGGTCGCTTCCGAAATTCCCGGTTGGCTGGCGGCCGAAGGCATGACGGCGGTCGACGCCTGTTCCGGGCTCATAAATTGTCCCGGCTGAAATTTCCCCTGGAACGCCGGCTCGTTGCGGTCGATCGTCACCCTTCCGTCCGGCTCTACCTGCACCAATGTGAGCTTCGGTACATCGTCTTGCTCCACTCCCAGCATGGCCAACTGTTGCAGCATCCACGACCGGTCTTTTTGCAAAAAAGCGAGATTGTCGTCGATCCACTCGCCGTCCACAATCACCGGCACGGGCAAAGCGACAGGTGCCTTGACGATGTTCAGATCCCGCGGCGTGACCGGTCCGGACTGCGATTTCGGAATGACCGAGATGTCGCCCGCTTCTTCCATGATCGCAAACTCGACATCCGCCACGGAAGAATACCCCTTGATGCGCAGGATTCCGAGCAATTCCGGCACGGTCATGCGCGTCTGCCGCAACCCTGTTTCATTGATGTTGCCCTTGCTGATCAAGACGGTCGGCTTGGTGTAGATCGCTTTTCGCAGATTGTTGTTCAACAGCAGAAACGAGGCAGCCATATAGATCAGCATGAAAAATACGCCGGTGACCAAAATCGGCCACATTTTGCTCTGATCAGTTAGGGCGGTGGACAACATCGACGCCAGCACGAACACGACGATCACATCGAAAGCCGACATTTGGGCGATGGCCCGTTTGCCCATCATTTTCATCATCAGAAACGCCACCACGAACACAATCAGCGCGTTCACAAACCACATCAAAACTTGCATGACGGTCGCCTGCCCCCCGTTTGTGCCCAAGAATCAATCCTCCTATAGTTTCCGAATCCGCAGACGGATCTACACAAGGAAATTGCATGAAAAAAGCGCATCCAAAGGATTGTGTCCCGGATGCGCAGAGAGAAGTATTCGGAATCTGCTTCGGAGCTTTACGTCACTTTTTGGGGTGTTTTCCGGGGCCCCCGCGAAGTACTCGGAATTCGCTGCGAAGGCTTGCGTCACTTCACGGGGTGTTTTAGTGCTCCCGTTTCAAAAGATAATCGGCGATCGCCCGCAAAATGGTCGTGTCGCGCGGCAGCCGATCCAGCGCGGCGAGCGCTTCCTGTGTCAACCTGACCAATTGGTTGCGTGATTCCTCCAGTCCATATACGCTGGGAAACGTCAGTTTGCCAAGCGCCGCGTCGGCACCGACCGTTTTTCCCAGTTTCTCCTGATCGCCCACCACGTCGAGAATGTCGTCCTGAATCTGAAACGCGAGCCCGAGGTTGCGCGCATACGTGGTGAGCAACTGCAATTCCTCAGGCGAGGCACCGGCAAAAATCGCCCCCATCCTTACAGACGCGGTCAGCAGGTCACCCGTTTTATGACGGTGGATGTACAGCAGCGTCGCTTCATCGGCCGGCTTGCCTGCCGCCTGAATATCGGCCACCTGCCCGCCAATCATGCCCTGTACCCCGCTTGCGCTCGCCAACTCTCGAATGATCGCCAGCTGCTCTTTCTCCCGGCCTTGCATGTCAACTTCCGCCAACACCTGAAACGCGTACGTTAACAGGGCATCGCCCGCCAGGATGGCGATCGCATCGCCATACACCTTGTGATTGGTCGGCCTGCCCCGCCGGTAATCGTCATTGTCCATCGCCGGCAGGTCGTCATGGATCAACGAGTAGGTATGCAGCATCTCGATTGCGCAAGCGATCGGCAGGGCCTCCTCGCGGTCGCCCCCGAGCGTTTCGACCGTCGCCAGCGTCAAAATCGGCCGGATCCGTTTGCCGCCGGCAAACAGGCTGTATCGCATCGCTTCACAGATCGGCTGCGGAGGCTGCGATACGGGAGGAGCGAGGCGGTCAAGCGCCACCTCCACTTCGCTTACGCGGCTCTGTAAATACTCTTCCAGTGAAAATGGCATCGTTACTCCTCCGGCGCAAATGGCTTTTTGCTGAGACCTGCCGCGTCCGCCACCAGCATTTCGATTTTCTGTTCCGCCTGGTCGAGCTTTTCCCGGCAGATTTTGGCCAGCTGCATGCCCTCCTGGAAGCTGGCAATCGCCTGTTCCAGCGGAATTTCGCCCGCTTCCAGCTCGCGCACGATTTTCTCCAGGCCGGCCAGCGCCTCCTCAAACGACAGTGTTTTGTGTGCCTGTTGTTCGTTCGTTTCAATCTTTTTATCCGTCACGATTCTGTTCCTCCTCGATCCCCCATACCTGGCAATCCAGCCATCCGTCCCGCAAGCGCACATGCAGCCTGTCCCCCAACTGCACTTCGTTGATGCTGCGGACCAGATGGCGGCCTTTTTCTTCCCGGTACACCAGCGAGAAGCCCCGTTTCATCACATGCAGCGGACTGTATGCGTCCAGCTTGTCGAGCATCCTGTCCAATTGGGTCCCCGCCGCCGTCAGTCTGTTGGACATGGCAGACAGCATCCGTTGCAAAACGAATCCGAACCGTTCCTCCGTTCGTATCACACGCTCGACGGGCGATGTTTGCGACAGGCGGCGGACGAGCTCATCGACCCGCCGGCTGCGGCTGCCGATCAGCTTGGTCAGCAGCAGCTCAAGCTGATCTTCCGCGTGGTCAATTTGCTGCCGCAACTGTTCGATGCGGCTCGTTGGGCGGGAAAATACGGTTGACTGCTCCAACCGCTCGAGACGCCGCCACAGATCCCGCACCTGATTGGATATTGCGGTGATCAGCCGCTGCTGGGTCGTATCGAGATGGCGAAGCAATTCCAGCAGATGGGGCACCGCCAATTCGGCAGCCGCCGTCGGCGTTGCCGCCCGTACATCGGCCACGAAATCGGCGATGGTAAAATCGGTCTCATGCCCGACGGCAGAAATCACCGGAATCTGCGAAGCGAAGATCGCCCGCGCGACGATCTCTTCGTTGAACGCCCACAGCTCTTCCAGCGAACCGCCGCCGCGGCCGACGATCAGGACATCGATTTGCAACTCCACGCACCGGTTCAGCCGTTCAATCGCAGCCGCGATCGACGCCGGCGCTTCCGTGCCCTGCACCAGCACTGGATGCAGCAGGATGTGGGCGACCGGATAGCGCCTGCGGATCGTCGTGATAATGTCGCGGACCGCCGCTCCAGTGGGCGAAGTGACAACTCCGATCACTTTCGGAAACTTCGGCAACGGTTTCTTGTGTTCCATGCTGAACAAGCCTTCTTGTTCCAGCCGCTCCTTCATCTGCTGAAACGCGAGAAACAGCGACCCCAGCCCGTCCGGCTGCATTTCCTCCACATACAACTGGTACTGGCCGTCCCGTTCATACACCGAAACATAGCCGCGGATGATGACTTTCATCCCTTCCTTCGGGAGAAAGTTGAGATTCCGGTTCTTTGAGGCGAACATCACCGATTTGATGCGGCTGCCCGAATCTTTCAGCGTAAAATACATGTGGCCGCTGCTGTGGCGGGTAAAATTGGAGATTTCCCCCCTCACCCAACAATCGGCCAGCAAGCGGTCCTGTTCCAGCAAACACTTGATCTTGCCTGTTAGCTCGGAAACGGAAAGAATCGCCTCTTCGCTTGCCTTCCGGTTACTCATAAGCCCCCCGTGTTCAATGGCGTTTCGCCGATTCGACTGTATTGTACATCAGCATGGTGATCGTCATCGGCCCCACTCCGCCGGGAACAGGCGTAATCATGCCGGCTACTTCGCTCAATTCATCAAACAGGCAGTCGCCCACCAGCTTGCCGTCGACGCGGTTGACACCCACATCGATCACGACCGCACCCGGCTTGACCATATCGGCACGGACAGTGCCGGCTCGCCCGACAGCAGCCACCAAAATATCCGCCTGTTTCGTCATCGCAGCCAGATCAGGCGTGCGCGAGTGGCAAATCGTCACCGTCGCGTTTTCCGACAGCAGCAGTTGTGCCATCGGCTTGCCGACAATATTGGAGCGGCCGATCACAACCGCATGCTTGCCGGCGATTTCGACGCCGGAACGCTTCAGCATCTGGATCACGCCGTGCGGCGTACATGGCAGAAAGGCAGGCAGCCCGATATACATGTTCCCGACATTTTGCGGATGGAAGCCGTCAACATCTTTTTCCGGGTCAATCGCCTGAATCACCGCTTTTTCCGAGATATGGCGGGGCAGCGGCAATTGCACCAGAATCCCATGAATCTTCGGATCTTCGTTCAATTTGCCGATCAGCGCCAGCACATCCTGTTCCGATACGCTCTCCGGCAAACGATGCACTTCCGAATGAAAATTCAATTCGACAGCCGCCTTCTCTTTTCCTTTCACATAACTGTGCGATGCCGGGTCATCCCCGACCAGGATCACGGCAAGGCCCGGCTGAATGCCTCGCGCAGCCAGTTTCTCCACTTCACTCTTCAGTTCCGCCCGAATTTGCGCGGCGATTTCCTTGCCGCTGATCACTTGTGCAGCCATGTTCCAATCCCTCCTGAAAAATACGGAAAGTCCACGCCCGCCGGACGTAGACTTTGGTCGCGTTAGCTTCTATTTTTTGCCAAAGCCGGACGAACTATGACCCGGATGCAGCTTGGACTGCGGGTCGAGGTAGATCTTCGCGTTGTTGACAGCAGTCGGAGCTTCGCCAAAGCCGGTGGCGATCAGTTTGATCTTGCCGGGGTATGTGACGATGTCGCCCGCCGCGTACACGCCCGGAATATTCGTCTCTCCTTTTGTGTTGACGACGATCGCGTTGTCCTGGATCTCCAGCCCCCAGTCGTGGATCGGACCGAGCGACGCGGAAAATCCGAGCGCGCCGATAATCGCATCGACTTCGATCGTTTCTTCCGTTTTCTCCTTGCTGTTGACAAGCAGCCCCCGCTCCAGCTTGCCTTCGCCTTCCACCGCTTTCAGTTCGGTGAACACCTTCACTTCAACGGATGAGCTGAACAGCCGGCGGACGCTGTCTTCATGCGCCCGGAACTGGTCGCGCCGGTGAATTAGCGTCACTTTTTTCGCGACCGTTTCCAGCATCAACGCAAAATCGACCGCCGAGTCGCCACCGCCCACTACCAGACAGTTGAGCCCTTTAAACTTCGCAAGATCGTCGATAAAATAGAAAATTCCTTTGCCCTCGAACTGTTCCGCGTTCGCTGCCGGCAGACGCCGTGGCGTGAACGCCCCGATTCCGGCCGCGATCAAAACGGTGCGGGAATAGTGGACCGTCGTGTTGGAAGTCAGTTTGAACGTGCCGTCCTCCAGCTTTTCCAATCCTTCGACCCGCTCGTTCAAACAGATGGTCGGATTGTAAGGAGCCATCTGCTCCTTCAGATTGTTGACCAGATCTTTCGCGTATACTTTCGGAAAGCCGGCGACATCATAGATGTACTTCTCCGGATACAATTCCGCCAGCTGGCCTCCCAACTGCGGCAAGCTGTCAATGATCTTCGTCGACATATCGCGGATGCCGGCATAAAAAGCTGCAAACAGTCCCGTCGGGCCACCGCCGATGATCGTGATATCGTATACTTTTTCGTCCACTTTCAATGCTTCCGCCATACACCGAGTTCCTCCTCGCCGTCTCCAAGGTCGTACCCTACCATTATACTATAGTTTGTGCAATCTACCAATCGGTTGCTATTGTCATGTTCGCGATACCGCCAGTCGCGTTACCGGTGCCGGTACGCCAATAAGCCGATGCGGGCAACGCCGTAAGCGTTGTCTGTCGAATAGCGTGGATCGGAAAAAAACAGCTTGGCCCCCACCGCCGGGTGCCCCAACCGGCGGCGCAGGCGGTTGCGTATATGCAGGTTGGCGGCGACGCCTCCCACTACGAGGATCGCTTGCAGACCGGTTTGCTCCATCGCTTTCCGGATCACTTTTTCCAACCCTTTTGCGATACAGTCCTCGACCGCCCGGGCAACGGCGGCAGGCTCGGCGCCCGATTCGATATATTTCCGGGCAGCCGTTTCCGGTCCGGCAAACGACCAGTTCAACCCGCTCACCGGCGACGGCAAGCGGATGGCCGCATGTTCTGGCGATGCGGAGCGGGCCAATTTTTCCAGATGCGGTCCGGCGGGAAACGGAAGTCCGAGGGCCACGCCGACCCGGTCCACAAACTGGCCGGCATGCAGGTCGACGGAACGGCCCAGCGGTTCGATTTGATACCCGGCCGCCAAACGTTTCACACGCAGCAGATCGGACGTACCGCCTGACAGATGAACTGCCAGGAATTCGTCGGCCGGTACTTTCCCTGCGGTCGCTTCTCCAGCCGCGATATGGCCTTCCTGGTGGCTCGTCCGGTAAAGCGGAACCTGGAAAGCGGCTGCAAGGCTCCTCGCTATCGTTTCCCCGGCGAGAAAAACGGGCATATAGGAACCTGCCAGCGGCCGCGGCCGCGACGAGACGCAGATGGCCTGCAGTTCCCGCAAATCCCCGATTCCCTCCATCAGCTCAGGCAAATTTTTGATATGTTGAAACAAGGCGGCCGACTGTTGCAATCCCCGCTCGCCCGCTTCCACTTCCAGCAATTTACGCTGATCGCGGACGATTTTGCCGAGCGAATCGATCAGGCAAACGGATGTCGTATAGTTGCTCGTGTCAATGCCGAGAATCATCCGTTGACGGAACCTCGCAACCGCTCGAGATCCGGCAGCATCTTGCCCAGAATCCCGTTGACAAACTTGCCCGATTCCTCCGTCGAAAACGCCTTCGCCAGTTCGATCGCCTCGTTGATCACAACTTTCGGGGGAGTCTCCGTTTCATACAGCATCTCGAAAACAGCAAGCCGCAACACAGTCAGATCAACGGCCGGCATCCGGTCCAATTCCCAGCCGATCGAATATTGCCGGATCAGGTCGTCAATCGCCGACCGGTGCTCGTATGTACCCATCACCAATTTGTTCAAAAAGTCAAGGTCCAAGTCTCCGCTCGCTTCTTCCAGCACATACCGGATTGCTTCCGCCGGCGGCACTTCGCCGATATGGATTTGAAACAGACTCTGCAGCGCGCATTCGCGAGCTTGCCTGCGCCTCATCGAGCGATCCCTCCACATTTTCAAAAGAAATAGGGCATCACAGTAGTCTGCCCTTAGTCACGCGATTTATCGGGAATCAAACGGTCGACCACGTCCCGCCAGTCCTCCTGGCTGTCCAGCCAGCGCCCCACCAGATAGCCTGCGAAAATAAAACCGGCAAACACCAGCGACTTCCAAAATCCCACCACAAGATACAGCAGGCCCAGCAAGCCGCCGGCCAGCATGCCGATAATCCGCAGGTTTGCCGTCTGCAGGAAAGAAAGAATTTTCCGCCACATGTTTATTCCACCCTTGGCCGTGCAGCAATTTTACCCACATGCGGCCTGGTGATGTCATTCACATACACGACGACGTTCTGGACGCTGACGCCTGCGGTCGATTCCACATAATCTTTGACTTTTTGCTGCACGGACGTGGTGATCTGCGGAATGTCCAGATCCGGATCGACCGACACGCGCAGCCCGATGCGGACTCCGGCTTCCGCAGGCCGGACTTTCGTTTTCAGTTCGCTGACCCCCCGCACCAGCCTCGCCGCCCGGTCGGCGAGGCTTTCCAGCGTCTGCAGGGAAATTCGCACATCCCCGTGCTCCGTTTTGTGTACAATCGATTGCGGTTCTTTCGAACCACCGGCGCGGAAAAACAAAAACCTCAGTGAAACCAACAGCAGAACAGCCGCGCCGACGAGAATTTCCAGTCGATATTCGGCAAACAATTGGGCAGCCCATTGCAACTGCAGCATCTGGGCGCCGATCAAAACGGCCAACACGGCAACCGCCGCACTAAACAGAAACAGCAAAACACGATCCAACGCACCCACTGGCTTGTCCCTCCTCCGGCTGCATAAAACCCCCCTTCCATACCGCTGGATTTCAGGGGGGAACGAGTTATCGAAGGCGATGCGGCTGGGTGACAGCCTCTTCTTCCTTCTCTTCGTTTTTAAAGGTGACGCCCAACACGTGAACGTTGACTTCCACCACTTCAAGACCGGTCATGTTCTCGATCGCGCGTTTTACGTTTTTTTGAACTTCCGCCGCCACTTCCTGGATTTTCATGCCAAACTCCATGACCACCGACAGGTCGACGGCGCATTGTTTTTCGCCGACCTCGACCTTGACTCCCTTGCCGAGATTTTTGCGGCCGAGCAATTCGGCGATGCCGCCCGCCACGCTCCCGCTCATGCCGGCGATGCCCCGCACTTCGGTTGCGGCAAGCCCTGCGATGATTTCAATCACTTCAGGGGCAATGCGGATTTGTCCCATTTCCGTTACGTCAAATTCCAAGTTGTCGATCGACACTTAGAACTCCCCCCTTGTTTGTCCAGATTAGTATCAATAGTATACCAGAGGCTGCAATCGTATGACAAATAAAGCGATCCCAACAAGCAGCCCCAGCACTCACACTTCGGGTTCGTGCCGCACCGGGCCGACTGGAACCAAAGCACATGTCGCCGTGGCGCCAAGCACCGGGTGAAGCAAATTTCAGTACCTTACAATTGGTACATCTCAAGGAACCTGGTGTTGACGTTGCCTTCCACAAACGCCGGATGGCGCAGCACTTTTAAATGGAACGGAATCGTCGTCTTGATGCCTTCGATCTGGAACTCCTGCAGCGCCCTTTCCATGCGGGCGATCGCTTCCAGCCGGGTGGGTGCCCAGACGATCAGCTTGGCAATCATCGAATCGTAGAATGGGGTCACTTTGTACCCGGCATACGCAGCGGAATCCACACGCACCCCAAAGCCGCCGGGCGGCAGGTACTTGGTGATCGTTCCGGGACAAGGCATGAAATTTTTATCCGGGTCTTCCGCATTGATCCGGCATTCGATCGCCCAGCCGTCCAGCTGCAAATCGTCCTGCGTGAACGACAGCTTCTCGCCGGCCGCCACCCGGATCTGCTCTTTGATCAGGTCGATCCCGGTGATCATTTCGGTTACAGGATGCTCCACCTGAATCCGCGTATTCATTTCCATGAAGTAATAGTTGCCATGCTTGTCAAGCAAAAATTCGACCGTTCCCGCACCCGAATAGTTGACTGCCAGAGCGGCAGCCACCGCCGATTCGCCCATCCGCTTACGCAGTTCGGGCGTGAGAGCGGGTGAAGGCGCTTCCTCGATCAGCTTCTGATGGCGGCGCTGGATCGAGCAATCCCGTTCGCCGACATAGACAGCGTTGCCATGTTTGTCCGCCATGATTTGAATCTCCACGTGACGCGGTTCTTCTACAAATTTTTCCAGATAGACACCGGCGTTGCCGAAAGCGGTCTCCGCTTCGACTTGCGCCAGCTTGATCGCTTTTTCCAGTTCCTCCCGGCTGTGCGCGACGCGCATGCCTTTGCCGCCGCCGCCGGCCGTCGCTTTAATGATCACCGGATAGCCGATTTCGTCCGCCACCCGCAGCGCCTCTTCCGTGTCTTCGATCAACCCGTCCGTTCCCGGAACGCACGGAACGTTCGCTTTTTTCATCGTATCTTTGGCAACCGCTTTGTCGCCCATTTTTTCAATCGCTTCCACACCCGGTCCGATAAAAGTGATGCCGCAGGCTTCGCAGATTTCGGCAAAATCGGCGTTTTCCGCAAGAAACCCGTAGCCCGGATGGATCGCATCGACGCCGGTCGAAGTCGCTACCGCCATAATATTGGGGATGTTCAGGTAGCTCTGCTTGCTGGCCGTCGGTCCCACGCAATACGCTTCATCCGCAAGTTTGACATGCAGCGATTCGCGGTCCGGTTCCGAATAGATGGCAACCGTTTCGATCCCCAATTCGCGGCAGGCGCGAATCACGCGGACTGCAATTTCTCCCCGGTTGGCAATCAAAATTTTCTTAAACACGCCAAGCCCTCCGTATCATTCCGGTTTTACCAGGAACAACGGCTGTCCGTATTCGACCAGTTGACCGTTTTCCACCAGCACGGCGGCGATTTCGCCGCGGACGTCCGCTTCGATCTCGTTCATCAGCTTCATGGCTTCAACGATGCAGACGACCGTTTTTTCGTTGACTTTCGAACCGACGCGGACATACGGTTCAGCTCCGGGAGCCGGCGCCGCGTAGAAAGTTCCAACCATCGGCGATACGATTTTATGTAATGTAGGATCTTCTTCGGGAGCCACCTTCCCCTTTTCTTCCGCTTTCGCAGGTTCAGCCGGAGCGGCAGCAGCAGGCGCGGCAGGTGCAGGAGCAGCCTGAACCACAGCCGGAGCTTGTACCGCCGCAGATTGTACGGCAACAGGCGCCGCAACACCCAACTCTTTCTTGATCACCAGCTTGGTGCCGGCAGCTTCCACATTCAATTCCGTAACCGAGGTTTCGTCGATCAGACGCACCAATTCCCGTATTTCGTTCATCTTAAACATGCTTTCTGGTCCTCCCTTTAGGCCTGTTCTCGATTCCCCGGCAAGCGGTCGCCAGACTTGTCCGCGTTTCCGGGCCTCACCAAAGAAACCGGAAGCAACCGCGAGGCTCCAATCCCCTTGCTGGGCGAAAATATGGTAGGCACTAATGGAAAGTATACCACATTGTGGACAGGTGTTACTACTCCATAGTCACCTCTGCGACCGCCCCCTGGCGCACCATGAAGGCGGGGCGCCTCTTCCGAGGGCGCCTCCGCCCACATGACAGCCTGAGCACGCCCCTTCCGCTGTGCCAAACAGTCTTGTCAAGGCCGGTAAGATACCACGATATCGTTGGCCGGAATACCGAGTTCCTTGCTGACGATCATGTAAATTTTCGCCACCTGTTCTTTCGTCAAATCGGGCGCTTGCACCGTCACGTTCACCCGTGTGTTGTCTTTCGTCACCAACGCCGCCGGATAGCCTTCCGCCTCCAATTTGTTTTCCGCACTCTCCGCTTTCGAGGAGAACTCCTGCAGCGCGGTCAGTTCTTTCTCCGCCTCCACCTTTTTGTCGCTCGACGTGTTGCTGTCGGCGATCACCTTTTGCAGTTCTTCCACTCGCTTTCCGTAGTTTTCTTCGTTTTTGATGATTTGTTGAACGAACCAGTCGCTCGCCTCCGGGTTCTTTTTGTCAGCCGGCTGCGCCTGGTCTTTCTTCTGGTTGTTCGCTTGACCGTCTTTCGCCGCCTGCTGCTGTTTGGCAGTGTCGGTGGTTGTTGTCGGAACCGGCTTCACCGTTTCATCGACCGTGTAATAGCCGATCACCATCAGCGACAGGATCATCATCGTCGAAAGCCATACCGTTTGCCGTTTTGCCATTATCGTTCCCTCCTGGACGGGTTGATTGTCAATTAGCTTTTTTCGGCTGGATCGCGATCCGGTGCATGGGCACTTCCAGCACGCGCTGAATCGATTCCATCATCATCTGTTGAATCCTCGGCTGTTCGGCGCCTCTCGCCACCACCAGCACCCCCCGCACATGGGGTTTCACCGTTTTGATCACGACAGGTTGATCGGGCGATCCTTTGGTCAGCACCATCTGCTTGTTTTCGTTGAACGTCGTGATCTCACGCTGCCCCCCCTGCTTGTCGGTTTCCCGCGTCGTCTGCTTCTGGTTCTGCAGATTTTCGTAATACACTTTCTCCTCTGTCGAATCCAAATTCACCATCACCGTGACATCGGACACCCCCTGAATCTGGTTTAAAATCTGGGTCAGCTTCTGCTCGTACAGCCGTTCGTATTCGCTGATCGCCTGGCGGTCGGTGTTGATCTCGGTCGACGCCGGCAGGGACTCGGACGGCTTGTATTTCTCCGGCGCTTGGAACGAACCGAACAGCAGCAAAATCAGTCCGAGCGCCCCGAGCAAATAGGTCCATTTGGGCAGGCGGGACAGAAAGCCGAAATCGAGATTCATCTGCATCTCACCCCCTTGCTTGCGATTCCATTTGCACTGAGATGACAGAATGCGGGATCTGAAGCCGGTTGGCAATCGTCTCTCGAATCTGCTGCAACAGCTTTTCGTTCTCCGCATCCGCTTGCTGCCGGACAGTCTCCCTTGCCGCATCCGGTCCGATCACCACCGGTTGCACCGGCTCAATTCCGCTGCCAGCCCGGCCATTCGATTGGGGGCGCACCCAGACGTTCAGCTGCTCAATTGTTCTCGCCTGGCCCGGTTCGTTGGCGGAATCGGCCAGCCAGGCTTGTACCTTGGCTACTTCCAGCGGATAAGCGGATTCGATCTGCTGTTTGATCGTTTGTTCCAGTTGTTCGGAAAACTTTTGTTCCGCCAGCCGCAGCTGATCCCGCTGGATTTCGGCCGCTTTTGACCTGATCGAGTCGAAGCCGGCAACCTGCGCAGCAGTATCCGGCCAGCGGATGCGGGATATGTCAAACTGGCCGTGGTACAGCGCGGAAATCGGTTTCAGCATGGTTACCATGATCACCAGTCCCATCACCAGTTTCACGTAGTTGCGCATCGCCGACGCCGGAACGATCAGGTCCATCACCACCGCAAACAGCAGAATCAGGACGATCTGGGACAGCCACGAGGATAGAAACGACACGCTCTCACCTCACCATCAGTTGAATGTTGCCCGCCATCAGAATCATGGCGACGGAGAGAAAGAACATGAAGCCGACCGTGGCCATCGCCGAAAAGACCAGAAACAGCGTCTTGCCGATCGTCGCCAGGCAGGAGATGACCGGCGAATTGCCGAGCGGCTGCATCAAAGCACCCGACAGACTGTAGACGATCGCCAGACTGATGATCTTCAAGGCCGGAAAAACGCAGATCAGCGACAGAATCAGCAAGCCGCCGACGCCGATCGAATTTTTCACCAGCATCGACGCACCGGCAACCGTCTCAAGCGAATCGGAAAACATCTTGCCGACCACCGGGATCAGGGTGGAAGTGGCAAATTTGGCGGTTCGCAGCGCGATTCCGTCGGCGATCCCGCCCATCGCCCCCTTGACCGCCATGACACCGAGAAAAATCGTGAATCCCGCCCCCAGCAGCCAGTTGCCGGTCGTACGCAAAAACCCGCCCAACTGCGAAAGTTTGTAGCGGCTGGAAAATTCGGACACCATCAAGAGCACTGCCGAGAAGAAAATCAGCGGAAACACGACGATCGTCACCAGTCCCGCAAACGAATTGACGGAAAACACGACAGTCGGGTACAGCAGACCGGCTGATGTGACCGCGCCGGACGAAGCCATTAACGTCAGCAGCAGCGGAATGCTGCCCAGCATGAAGCTGCTCATCATGTCGATCGCCTGTTTCGCATAACCAGTCGCGGTGAGAAACGAATTGACCGCCATAATGATCAACGCCATGTAGATGACGGCAAATCCCACCTGGGAGACCGTATTCCGCTCGAACGCGTTTTGCAAATTTTCCAGCAAGGCGGCCAGCACCGCCAGGATCAGAATGCTGCCGAGCAGCTTCGAATTTTGCATGATCTCGTAGAACAAAAATTTGGTCATGCCAAGCAGCACACCCTTTAATGTAAATCCCTCATCCTTCAGCAGATCGAGCACGCCGGGTGACGACGCGGCTGGCAAGAAATCGCCGTACTGGTCGACCAGATTCCGCCAAAAGCGGTCGATCTCGCCCGTATCGAACGTCGTTTCCGCTGCCTTGTCCGGTGCCGTCTGCTGGCCCTGCTCCGCCAGTGCCAGCTGGAGAGGGGACACAAATTGTAGCAGCAGGACCATTCCGATCAACAGTAGCCATTTTTTCACCCGGCACCCCCCCGCATCATCACCTGTAGGATCGTGTCGATCACCACCCGCACCACCGGGATCGCCAGCACGAGGATCAGGATTTTGCCGCCAAATTCGATTTTCGAAGCGAGCCCCGCTTCGCCCGAATCGCGGACCAGCTGTGCCCCGAATTCAGCGATGTAGGCGATCGTGATGATTTTCAGGATGGTGCCGACCAGTTTCAGATCGACGTTCGCCTGCAGCGCTAATTTTTCAATCTCTTCCAGAATCAGCCGGACCGGGGGCACCAGAAACGCGAACAAAATCACACCGGTCAGGAGAGAGATCAGCAGCGCCAGCAGCGGCGACTGCGATTTCACCGTCAGGATCAAAAATACGGCAATCAGCGCCAGTCCAACGATTTGCAGGATGTCCATCGGCGATCCTTCCCCGGCTGCTTATTGAAAGCGAAAGACACTGGTGATTTCCGACAGCAGCGTCTCCAGTTTGCTTAGGACCAACAGCAGTGCAATCGCTAATCCGGCCAGCGTCGTCCAGTGGGCGAAATCCTCTTTTCCGGCCAGTTTCAGCACCGTATGCAAAACGGCTGTCAAAAAGCCGATGCCGGCGATTTGCAAGAGTGCACTTACCGCAGATGAAAACATTCTCCCATCCCCCTGCCTAGTACATGATGATGACGGCCGCCAACCCCAGCAAGGCACCGAGATACCGCCACATTTTTCCCAGCCGTTCCCGTTCGTCGCGGGCGATCGTTTCCTCGGCGGACAGCCGCGCACAGGTGAGGCGAATGTGTTTGAGCTGGTCGGACCGGTCCGAATGGCCGAGCGTATGGCCGAATGTCAACAGGATGTCCCTGTCTTGCGGCCGCAGATGCAGCTTTCCGCCGAAGCAGAGCACCTGCTCCTGAAAAATCTGCCCGGCCGATCGCCCGTCCCCGCGCGCCAACAGATGTCCGGTGTCTTGCAGGAGGAGGCCAATTTTTCCGGGAATCCGCTGCCCGATCCGCGCCAAAGCTTCCGGCAGCGGCGTCGCGCCGTAGGCGATTTCCGTCTCCAGCATCTGGAGCGCCGTGATCAGTTGGTTCAACTGTTTCGCCCGTTCTGAATAGGAATTCGCTTTCCACAGGCCGACTCCGGTTGTCGCCGTCACCACCAGCGCCGCTCCGATCAGCTTGACCATTCCGCCCGACCCTCTCGCCGATGCAGGCATTGCCCGTGTTTGTCATAGACCGCTTCCAGCGTGACGGGCCCAAGGCGTCTGGAGAGCACCAGATAGCGGGAAAATACCTGTTCCTCAATCAGCGACCGGATCGCCGGACGCTTCTTCACTTCCGCCATGTTATGCCCGTGCGCCGATGCGATGACCGCAACGCCCGCGTGCACCGCTTCGAGGATCGCGTCGCGGTCCGCTTCCCGTCCGATCTCATCGGTGATCAGCAGCTGCGGCGACATCGACCGGATCATCATCAGCATCCCTTCTGCTTTCGGGCAGGCGTCCAGCACATCCGTGCGGGAACCGACCGCATGCTGCGGGATGCCGTTGACACAACCGGCGAGTTCCGATCTCTCATCAACGATCCCCACTTTTTGCCCCGGCAGGTTGGGATGCAGCAGGCCGTCGCTCACTTGCCGCGCAATGTCTCGCAGCAGCGTGGTTTTGCCGCATTGCGGCGGCGAAATGATCAGCGCGTTGTACAGCTTGTATCCAGCCGGATTGATCAGATGCTGCTTGATCGAGTCTGCCACGCCGGGAACTTCACGGGCGATTCGGATGTTCAAATGGGTGATGTCCTTCATCGTTTGTACAAACCCCTCGGATGACAACACCGTCCGCCCCGCGAGTCCGACCCGATGGCCGCCGGCGATCGTCAGATAGCCGCGGCGCAACTCTTCTTCCAGCGCGTACAGGGACGATCGGGTCAGCAACTGGATCGTCTGGGAAACTTCTTCCTGTGTCACGCGGTATGCTTTGTGATCGAGGCGGATTGGCTGCCCTTCCGGATCCAGGTAATAATCTCCCTGGTGGGTATAAACTTGCAGCGGTTTCCCCTGCCGGATGCGAATCTCTTCCAGCGCAAGCTGCAGCGGGCGGGGAGACCGGCTGATCAGATGGCGGATAACGGGAGCCAATACAGGCAAAATCTGCTCGCGGATGACCATTTCCATGCGATTTTGGGAAGCTGTGGGAAGCAACGTACCCCCTCCTCGTCCACAGGTAGATATTCCATACATATGGAACGGCTTGTTCGTTTATACCAGCTTCGCGTCAAAAAAATACAAGTCTCTGCAGCGGGAAATGGTATTTTCGTAGAAAATGCAAGAAGGGGAAATCCGAAAATAGCAGCCCCACTACCGGGCGCGATGATGCTTCGCCCGGTCGAAGAGTTGTTCCTGGAAGGCAATAGCTATGAGGCAAGCGGCCAATATGTACACGAAGGGCCAACCAGAAAAATCCGGCTGGCCCTCAATTCCCTAGTCCTGCCCATCCGTACACCGATCTCTTGCGGCAATCTCGAAAAATCGGATCAGGTCGTAACCGGCGCCTCATCGTTCACCAAAATCGTTTCGTGGCACTCCGGACACAACACTTCCACCACCTCATCGTCATCAAACACGGTTGAGTCGACAAACACCGTCCCGTGGCAGTGCGGGCATTCCATCTCCAGATACTGGATATCGTCATCCGCCTCGTCGCACGCCTCGCAGACTAAATCTTCCTCTTCATAATCGTCGTAGTCATCGTACTCGTCGTAAAAATCCTGTTCCAAATCGGTCAGATCTTCATCGACCGCCCCGAGATATTCTTCCAGATCGTTCTGTTGAACGGCCAGTTGATCCACCGCCCGCACAATGCCGTCCAGCAGTTCCATCATCTCGAGCAAAATCCGCCCTTCCGGCGAATTTTCATTCAGATTCAAACCGGATGACAGCCCTTTTATATAAGCCATGCGTTCCTTCAGCTCGTGCATACAGGGTCCTCCTTCAGCCGTTGTCACCCGTAGTATGCACAACTGGGCAACGATTCAATAATGTAAACAACTGCTAGCCGCGCACGCCGTAGAGGATCAGTCCGACGCCGCACATGACGATCAGCATTTTTGTAAAATCCAGCCTGTCCGCCAACCCGATCAGCCCGAGCGTCGTGACCAGAATCAGCACGGTGGGGCCGATCAGGGACAGAAATGCGTTCACCATCACCGCCCGTTCAATCGTTCCATAGTAAAGCATCAACAAGGCAGCGATCACTTCGATGCTTCCGGAAAGCAGACGGAGGCCCGCCATTCCCCACACCATCTTGTCCTGCACGTCGAACATAGCCACACCTCATCCTTTTGCTGTGCGAACTCATCTCGTTCATAGGAATCTATGCGGCAGCAAGACAAACTAGAACGCAAAAACCGCCCCCTCAGACAAGGGTGCGGTTTTTGCCCCGCCATAGTTGGGGGCGCTCCAAGCAGATCATCCTATCTACGCGCGCGATACATATTCGCCGGAACGGGTGTCAATGATTAGCTTGTCGCCGACCTCAATGAAAAACGGTACCTGCACGACATATCCGGTTTCCAGTTTCGCCGGTTTCGAACCGCCGGTTGCCGTGTTGCCCCGGATGTTCGGATCGGTTTCCACCACCTCGAGTTCGACCGTGTTCGGCAATTCGATTCCGATCGGCGCACCTTCGTGCATCATCACGAAGCAATTCATGTTTTCTTTCAGGAACTGGATCTCATACTGCAGCTGGCTGGCCGGAATCTGGATCTGCTCAAATGTCTCGGTATCCATGAACGTATAGCTGTCACCGTCATTGTACAGGTACTGCATTTCACGGGTTTCGACACGTGCGCGCGGCACTTTTTCACCTGCATTGAAAGTCATTTCCTTGATGGCGCCGGTTTTCACGTTTTTCAGCTTGGTGCGGACGAAAGCCGCCCCTTTCCCTGGTTTCACATGCAAAAATTCAAGCACGCGCCAAATCTCGCCATCGTATTCGATCGTCACTCCGGGACGAAAATCGTTGCTTGAAATCATCTGAGTCATTCCCTCCTAAAATTTTCGGTCGCTAATCAAAGGATGAACAAGTCCTTGCTGGAACCGGTTAACCGCTCGATTCCGGAATCGGTGAGCAGCACATCGTCTTCGATCCGCACCCCGCCGAACCCGGGGATGTAAATGCCTGGTTCCACCGTCACCACCATGCCCGGTTGCAAAACATCGTTGGAAACTGCCGACAAACGGGGCTCTTCGTGAATATACAAGCCCAACCCGTGACCGAGGCTGTGCCCGAAGTGATCGCCATAGCCTTTTTCCCGGATGATGTCCCGCGCCAGCGCGTCCGCCTCCTGGCCGGTCATCCCCGGCTTGATGTGTTGCAGCGCGTGCAATTGCGCTTCCAGCACAATCTCATAGATCTCCCGCTGCTTCTCGGTTGCTTCGCCCAACACGACGGTGCGCGTGATGTCGGAGCAGTACCCTTGGTACAAAGCGCCGAAATCGAGCGTGACAAAATCCCCTTTTTCCAGCAGCTTGCCGGAAGCAACACCGTGCGGCAAGCTGGAGCGGACGCCCGATGCGACGATGATGTCAAACGAAGAACTGGCAGCTCCCTGCCGGCGCATGAAAAATTCCAGTTCGAGGGCCACATCCCGCTCGCTGACGCCCGGCTTCAAATAACCGAGAATGTGGGAAAACGCATCATCCGCCAGCTTGGCGGCTTGCCGCAGGATCGCGATTTCCTCCTCATCCTTGACGGCTCGCAGCTTCTCGACGATCCCCTCGGCCGGCACCAGCTCAACCGGGGCGAATTTTTCGAGGTAAGTCGAATACAGTCCGTATGTAAGATAGTCTTTCTCAAAGCCGAGACGTTTGATGCCAAGGCGGATCAGTTCGGAACGGATCGTCTCCGGTGCGGAAGTTCCATGCTGCACTACGTGAAAATCAGGCGCCTGCTCCTGCGCTTGCTCCGTGTACCGAAAGTCGGTGATCAGCACGGCGTCCTCCGCCGTCACCAGCAAGCAGCCGGCCGTTCCGGTGAAACCGCTTATGTACCGACGGTTTTCCGGCTTGACGACCAGCAGCCCGTCAAACGGCTGATCGGCGAGCTGTTGTCTGAGTCTTGCCAAACGTTTTTGCATAAGCCACCTGCTTTCTACTTGAGGCGTACCTGACGCTTGAGATGATCGATCAGCGCCAACAATCCCAACACATAACTGTAAGTTCCGAATCCGCTGATCTGCCCGACCGCAACCGCAGCCAGCACCGAATGCCGACGAAACTCCTCGCGCGCGTGAATGTTCGACAGGTGGACTTCCACCGCTGGCACGGGTACCGCGCTGATCGCGTCGCGAATGGCGATGCTGTAATGGGTGAACGCTCCCGGATTGATCAAAATTCCCTCTGCGCTTCCCACGGCCGCATGAATTCGGTCGATGATCGCCCCTTCATGATTGGACTGGAAGAAGTCCAGTTCCACCGAATGTTGCTCCGCGGTCTCCGCCAGTTGCCGGTTGATGTCTTCCAACGTAGCGGTGCCGTAAATTTCCGGTTCCCGTTGGCCAAGCAAATTCAGGTTCGGACCATGGATCACAAGAATCCGCGCCAAGGCAATCCCTCCCAGAATCACGAAGTCATTGTAGCACAATTTCTCCCGAAAGAGTAGTAAAAAACGAACACGTAGAGCCATGCACCTTTTCCATCCGTTCGAACCATTGACCAGACGCCGAGCAGCTCGTGGCTGTTGCCATGCCCAGTCCCATTTTCATCATCGGTTATATCCACGTTGACCCGATTTGTAAAGAAACATTTGCGACGGCTGCTCTGTTATAATGGTACAGTACTGATTTTGCGAGGTGACTTGACGAAGATGACGGAGATTTGCCTGGTGCGCCACGGAGAAACGCTTTGGAATCGGCAAGCGCGGCTGCAGGGTTCGCAAGACATCCCGCTGTCGGACATCGGCATCGAGCAGGCGCGAACGGCAGCCGCCCATCTGTCGAAGGAGCGCTGGGATTTGCTCTATTCAAGCGATCTGTCGCGGGCGAAACACACGGCAGAATGTATCAACCAGCGCCTGAATGTGCCCCATTATCTGGAGCCCGGATTGCGCGAGCGCAATTACGGCTCATTGGAGGGGATGACGCGCGACGAAATCGAGGCTCGCTATCCCGGCGTCCTGTCACAGCCGGACCAGCATCCGATCCCCGGTCTGGAAACGTATGAAGCGCTCAGCCAGCGGGTGAGGGAGACGGTTGAATCGATCGCGCAGCGGCATCCTGGCAAACGGATTTTGATTGTCACGCACGGCGGCACGATTAATGCTTTTTTGCATGCGATCACCGGACAGCGGGCCGGGGCAATCGACAATACGGCGATCACGCGCGTGCGCTATGACTGCGGGCGCTGGCTAGTGGACTGCATCAACGACTGCTCCCATCTCGGCCAATGAAGGAGCCGCAAAATTTCCCACGGTTGCCCGGCGGGCTCCCGGAAAAGCTATGTGTGGAGGTGACGCCCGCATGACAGTCGGCACAAAACTGCAGCAAACGGTAGCCTCGATCGAATCGGCCGCCGCCAGCCTGAAACAGTTCGCGCTCGACACGCAGGACAAACAGGCGAAACAAATGTACAACCAGTTGGCGCAAACGTTGGACAACTGCAAAAGCACGCTGCAATCCCGCCTTAATTACATTCAGCAGCAGGAACCGCAATACCGCCAATAACGCAAAAATTGCGGTCAGCCAGAAAGGCATGCCCAGCTTCGGGTATGCCTTTTTGATTTTTGGTGATAGTAATTACCGGGAAAAATGCATTCTTCTGAAGGAGTGACCTCGATGAAACCGATTCGCAAGTTCCATGCATTGACCGCTTGTGTACTGGCGACCGCGTTGCTTGCCGGTTGCACACCGGCTCATCCGCGAGCGCAGCGCTATGGGGCTCCTGCCCCCGCACCAGCTCCTGCTCCGGCGGCGCCTGCACCGGATACGGTCCGGACTGCACCACCCGCACCGGCACCGGATACGGCCGCTCCGATGCGGGAGGCGCAAAATATCGCGAACTCTCTGGTCGGCAAACATAACATCAGCCGCGCGAACGTGTTTGTGACCGACCGCACCGCGTACGTCGTCGTCAACATCCCGAACCTGGCGCACGGTGCATTGACCGATCAAATCAAAAACGATGTGGCAAATACGGTCCGCCAGGTGGATCCGAGTATCGACCGAGTGTTTGTGTCCGCCGACCCGGATGTATTCGAACGGTTCCAGGGATACAGCAACGATATCCGGGCTGGCCGACCGGTCGCCGGAATTTACGATCGGTTTGCGGAACTCGTCCGCCGGGTGTGGCCGCAGGCACGCTAACAGCCAACATACGAACAAGGAGGATCGGCCGGACCCTCCTTGTTTTCACATGTAGTCAAACACGTTGCGGAGCGTGAATTACGAACGGCGCTGCTGCATCTGCTGTTGAGCGGTTTGCTGAGTTGCTTGTTGCTGCATCTGCGCTTGCTGGTTCATTTTGTATTGCGGTTCTTGCTGCTCGATTTGGTTCACCCGCGACCGAAGCGGATTGATGATTTGCTGCTCCATCGCGTTGGCCAACTGGTTGTACAGTTGCTTCGCCTGCTGGTTGTTGGTATCGAGAGCGAACGTTTTGAAGTTGGCCAGTGCAGATTCGCAAGATGCCAGCGTCTGATGCAGTTTGGTTCCGATCGTCATGCGGATCTCCTCCTCAAGTGGTTTTGGGGTTTCCCCTCTGTTACTATCCGCAGAATGCGGTGGACTTATAAGGAGAAAATATTGAAAGTGCAGTGACATCGCAGGAAAGGCAGGTGCACCCGGTTGCGCATCGTACTGGCGCTGCTGCTGACGATTTTGCCACTTTTGTCGCTGTCCGCTCCGGCGATCGCCCAAAACGACACACCCCCGCTGATCATGATCGATGCCGGACACGGCGGCATCGACGGAGGAACGCAAAGCAAGGACGGCAGCATTTTGGAGAAAGATCTGAATCTGCAAATCGCCAAAAAGCTGGCGAAACAGCTGCGGGAGGCAGGATTTCGCGTGGCGATGACGCGGGAAACCGATCAGGATGTGACCCAATATGCGCCGATCGACCGCGGTTGGGGACGGCACAAGCGGGATCTGTACGGAAGGGTGGAAGCGGCCCGGCAAACAGGTGCCACGCTGTTCGTCAGCCTGCACGGAAATCATGGGCGGGCCCCTCATCGCGGCGGGATCGTCTACTACCAGCCGGATTCGTTTGAAAGCTACATGTTGGCGTCCGAATTGCAGACTCGTCTCAACCGGTTATCGAAAAAGAAGTATATCCCGCGCCAGGGGAAGAGCTTTTTTATCTTGAGAAGATCGGACATCCCCAGCGTACTGGTCGAGTACGGCTACTTGTCAAATGACGAAGAGCTGGCCAACCTGCTCGACGAATCGTACCAGAATCGGCTGGTCCAATCCCTGTGCGACGGAATTGGGCAATTTGTCATGTTGTATCATGTAACAAAAAAATAGGAGGACTCGCGTCCTCCTAGTTGTGGAAACTCTCTTCTCTTTGCCCGCGTTACTTCTGGTAGCGCAGCACCGGATTTCTGGCGGCGGTCGCTTCGTCCAACCGGTTGACGACCGTCGTGTGCGGTGCCGACTTCACCATCTCCGGATTTTCGTCCGCTTCTTGCGCGATCTGGATCATCGCCTCGACAAACCGGTTCAGTGTATCCAGGTTCTCCGATTCGGTCGGTTCGATCATAATCGCTTCTTCCACATTCAGCGGAAAGTATATCGTCGGCGGATGGAACCCGAAATCGAGCAGCCGCTTCGCAATGTCGAGCGTTTTGATGCCTTTTACCTTCTGCCGCTTGCCGGACAGGACAAACTCGTGTTTGCAGATCCGGTCATAAGGCAGGTCAAAATATGGCTGCAGCTTGCGCATCATATAGTTGGCGTTCAGGACCGCATCCTCCGTTACCCGCTTCAGGCCGTCCGGCCCCATCGTCCGAATGTACGAATAGGCTCGCACCAGAATCCCGAAGTTGCCGTAGAACCCTTTTACTTTGCCGATCGTTTGCGGACGGTCGTAATCAAGCACGTACTTGCCGTCCTTATAGTCGACCACCGGAACCGGCAGGAACGGGATCAATTCTTTTTTCACGCCGACCGGACCCGCACCGGGACCTCCCCCGCCGTGCGGTGTCGTAAACGTCTTGTGCAGGTTCAGGTGAACCACGTCAAACCCCATGTCACCCGGCCGCGCATATCCCAAAATCGCATTCGCGTTCGCCCCGTCATAGTACAGCAAGCCGCCCGCTTCATGGACGATTTTCGCAATCTCCTCGATCTGTTCCTCAAACAGCCCCAACGTCGACGGGTTGGTCAACATCAAAGCGGCCGTATCGGCGCCGACCACCTGCCGCAGCGACTCCAGATCGACGTTGCCCCGTTCATCCGATTTGATCGTGATCGTATCGTAACCGGCCACCGTAGCGGAAGCAGGATTGGTTCCATGCGCCGTGTCCGGCACGATCACTTTCGTCCGTTTTTCTCCCCGCGACTCATGGTACGCACGGATCATCATCAGGCCGGTCCACTCCCCATGCGCGCCAGCCGCAGGCTGCAAGGACACCTTGTCCATGCCGGTGATCTCTTCCAATTCGGTTTGCAGTTTGTACATCAGTTCCAACGCGCCCTGCACCGTTTCTTCCGCCTGATAGGGATGAATCGACGAAAATCCGGCCAGTCGCGCCATCCGTTCATTCCGCTTCGGATTGTATTTCATCGTACACGAGCCCAGCGGGTAAAATCCGTTGTCCACACCGTAGTTGCGGCGGGAAAGTTCAGTAAAGTGACGGATCAGATCGACTTCGCTGACTTCCGGCAGTTCGGCCGGCGTTTTTCTCACGTAATCGGCCGGAATCAGTTCCTCCACCGGCTGTTCCGGCACGTCGCAAGCCGGGAGGCTGTATGCGACACGCCCGGGGCGCGACAGTTCAAAAATCAGCCGTTGGTCCTGCTTTTGTCTCATACGATCGCCTCCAATCGCTCCGCCAACAGATCGATTTCCTCTTTCGTGCGCAGTTCGGTGACGGCTAACAGCATGCCGCCTTCGTATTCCGGATAGGCGCGTGCCAAATCATAGCCGCCGATGATCTTCGCCTCGAGCAGTTTCCGGTTGATTTCTGCCGGATTGCCGTTCAACTTGACAGCAAACTCGTTAAAGAAAGGCGCTGTGAAAATCGGCTTGATTCCATTGATGCCGATTAGTTTCCTGTAGGCATAGTGCGCTTTTTGCAAGTTCAGCCGGGCCACTTCCTGCAGCCCCTGCTTCCCCATATAGCTGAGGTACACGGTCGCAGCCAACGCATTCAATGCCTGGTTGGAGCAGATGTTCGAGCTGGCCTTTTCCCGGCGGATGTGCTGCTCTCGCGCTTGCAACGTCAACACATAGGCGCGGCGGCCGTCCAGATCCTTCGTTTGCCCTACAACGCGGCCAGGCAGACGCCGCACCAAATCTTTGGTGGTCGCCAGCATGCCGAGATACGGACCGCCAAACGCTACCGGGTTCCCCAGCGATTGCCCTTCCGCGACGACGATGTCCGCGCCAAACGTCCCTGGCGCTTCCAGAATGCCCATCGCGATCGGATTGACTGCGGTGATCAACAGCGCTTTGTGCTGGTGAACCCGCTCCGAGATCGCTTTGAGGTCTTCGATCGAGCCGAAGAAGTTGGGATATTGCACCAGCACGCCGGCGATGTTGTCGCCCAATTTTGCCTCGAGATCCTGCAGACTGGTCAGCCCGTTTTCAATCGCAATCTCCTCGACTTCGATGTTCTGGCCGGATGCGTATGTTTTCACGACTTGCCGGTATTCCGGATGCACCGCCCGCGACACCAACAGCTTCGAACGACGGGTTGCGGCGCACGCCATGATGCCAGCTTCCGCCATCGCGCTCGGGCCGTCGTACATCGACGCGTTCGATACATCCATGCCGGTCAGTTCGCACACCATCGTCTGGTATTCAAAAATCGCCTGCAAAATCCCCTGCGAAATTTCCGGCTGATAAGGCGTATACGCCGTATAAAACTCGGAACGGCTGATGATCGCATCGACCACCGAAGGAATGTAATGCTGATAAGCGCCCGCCCCCAAGAAGCAAATGTACTCCTCGAGATTGGCGTTTTTGCCCGCCATCGCAGCCAGATTGCGGTTGAGTTCAATTTCCGACCAGGCCGCCGGCAGGTTGAGGTCCCGCTTCAGACGGACCGATTCCGGAATGTCTGCGAACAGTTCCTCCACATCGTTGAGCCCCAGCGAATCGAGCATCGCTTTGCGATCCGCTTCGGTATTGGGGATATAGCTGTGCTGTTTCAAAATCTCGCCTCCTGCACTGTTGTAGTGATCAGATCCTGGTGGGTCCGCCGCACGCTCCGCCCGGAAAACGGATGGCACGATTCGGACGCAGATGGCACACGCCCCGCGCGGAACGGACAGTCAAAACGGTGTCGCTGTGCCCGGGCGTGAGATTCCTTGCTACTTTTGCCGTTTGTAAAATGGAGTCTTCACAATTACCCCTTTGACCGGTTTGTTGCGGATGATGACGTCAAGCTCCTGGCCGATTTTTGCATAGTCGGCTTCGATCAACGCCAGCCCGATGTTCTTCTTGACGGTCGGGCCAAACGTGCCAGTTGTCACCTCACCGATTTTGCGGCCGTCCACCTGCACTTCGTAGTGGCTGCGGGGGATGCCCCGCCCGATCATCGCAAACCCGACCAGCTTGCGCCGCGGGCCTTCTTCCTTCTGCTTGGCCAATGCCTCGCGGCCGATGAAATCGCCCTTGTCCAGCTTGACAAACATGCCGAGCCCCGCCTCGATCGGTGAAATCGACGGGCTCAGTTCCTGCCCGTACAGCGGCAGTTTCGCTTCAAACCGCAGCGTGTCGCGGGCTCCCAGTCCGGCGGCCACCACGCCTTCTTCCCTGCCGGCTTCCAGAATCGCCTGCCAGAGTTTGGGTGCCTGCCCGTCATCCATATAAATCTCGAACCCATCTTCCCCCGTATAGCCGGTTCGCGACACAAGGCACGGAACACCTGCCACATTGACATTTTGCGCAAACCGGTAGTGTTTGATGGTCGGCAGGTCGTAATCGGTCAGCTTCTGCAGCACTGGTTCCGCCAGCGGGCCTTGCAGCGCCAACTGGGCGATGTTGGGCGACAGGTTGGTGATTTCCACGTCACCGGCAGCGTGTTGTTTTACCCACTCGTAGTCCTTGTCGATGTTGGCCGCGTTCACCACCAGCCAGTAGCGGTCGTTGTCCAGCCGGTAGACAAGCAGGTCGTCGACGCATCCCCCGTCCGGGTAACACATCGGCGAATACATCGCCTGGCCGACCTCCAGCCTGGAAGCGTCATTGGTGATCCAGCGCTGGATGTTGGCCAACGCGTCCGGTCCTTTCACTTCGATTTCGCCCATGTGCGACACATCGAACAAGCCGGCACGCGTGCGAACCGCCTCATGCTCCTCCAGAATGCTGGAGAATTGCACGGGCAGTTCCCATCCGCCGAAATCGATCGTTTTCCCGCCGTATTCCGCATACAAGGGAAACAGCGGCGTTCGTTTCAGGTCTGCCATCCATACCCCTCCTCAACATGTTCCGCAAGCGCATTCCGATTCCCGCTTAGTATAAAGTTCCCGATTTGAGAGAAATAAAAAGAGACACGAGCGGGAAAAATCCCTTCGTGTCTCTGTCCTCGCTACCTGAGAGTTCCCTTCCCGCCGCGGGAAGTTGCCCCTTTGGTGGCCGTTTGCACAGCTCTCTCCAGAGTCGCGTCCTGTTTACGGTACTTCTGCCTGAGAGATTCGTGGACATCCGGGCCATCTCCACTTGCTCCTTCGGCGACGATCGATCGTTCTCTCCCGTAACAGTCATCCGCCGCGTATAAAATTCCAATTTTGACACAATCTATTTCAGCACCTTGATTATACCACAAGAGGTGAGCCCATGAAACCAGATTCTTTGCAAAACGATCAAATGTCTGGTGCACCCGAATGCTCGATTGACGAGACGCTGTTCGGGCAGTTTTTGGAGCGGGTGCAAAATGGGCAGTGGGATGACTGGACCCTGTTTCAGCTCATATGGGAAGCGGAGGAGACAAAGGTCGTTCCGACGTTCGACCAGCTGCTTTGCTTGCAGCATCTGCCCTCCATCATCCCGTATCCGCATCAGATTGAGACAGCCAGACGGGTGTTGAACGAACTGCACGGCCGGGCGATTCTTGCCGACGAAGTCGGGCTCGGGAAGACGATCGAAGCCGGCCTGATCCTGAAAGAATATATCATGCGCGGACTTGTCAAAAAAACGCTGGTCCTCGTCCCCGCGTCGCTTGTTTTGCAGTGGACGCGGGAATTGAATGAAAAATTTGCGATCAAAGCGTTCGCCCAGCGCAACGAATGGTCATGGACGACCTATGACATCGTCGTCGCTTCGATCGACACCACCAAACGCGAGCCGCACCGGACGATCGTCCTTGAGCAGGATTGGGATCTGGTGATCGTCGACGAGGCGCACAAACTGAAAAACCGCAAGACGAAAAACTGGGAACTGATCAACCGGCTCCGGAAAAAATACATGCTGCTGCTGACCGCCACCCCGATTCAAAATGATATGCAGGAACTGTACAACCTGATCACACTTTTGAAACCCGGCCAATTGGGCAGCGCCCAGCAGTTTTCCGCCGCGTTTATGGAAGAAAAGCGGAAGCCGAAAAATCCGGCCGAACTGAAAAGCGCATTGTCCCAAGTGATGATTCGCAACAAGCGGAGTGAAGGCGGCGTCTTTTTTACCGAACGCAAGGTGACGTCGATCCCGCTGGATCTGTCACCGCAGGAGCGGGAATTGTACGAAGCGGTGTCGTCGTTCGTCAAGGAAGAATATTTGAAACGCCGCTCCGAAAAAGGAAACGTGCTGCCGCTGATCACCTTGCAGCGGGAGATCTGCTCGACACCTTACGCTGCCTTGCCGACGCTGGAACGAATGCACCAGGATCCGAAAATGCCCGCCGCATTGAAAGCGAGGATCGGCCAGCTGCGTGAGATGTGCGGTGCGATTCCGCTTGACGAATACACGAAAGGCCAAAAGGTGATCGAGATCATCGAGGCATGCAACGACAAAGTGATCGTCTTCACCGAATACCGGGCGAGCCAGGACTATCTGATGTACATGCTGCAGCAGGCCGGTATCCGCGCGATCCCCTTCCGCGGCGGATTCAAGCGCAGCAAAAAAGACTGGATGCAGGACCTGTTCGAAAAACGGGCGCAGGTATTGGTCGCAACAGAAGCGGGCGGCGAGGGGATCAACCTGCAGTTTTGCAACCAGGTGATCAATTTCGACCTCCCATGGAACCCGATGCGGATCGAACAGCGGATCGGCCGCGTGCACCGTCTGGGGCAGGAACGGGACGTGTTTATCTACAACCTGGCCACCCGCGGCACGATCGAAGAGCATATCGTCGATTTGCTGCAGGAAAAGATCCGCATGTTCGAGATGGTGATCGGCGAACTGGACATGATCATCGGCAGGATGAAACTGAGCAAGAATTTTGAGAACGATATCATGGATTGGTTTGCCGAATCGAACTCGACAGAGGAGTTTGCCGCCCGTTTCAACGAGCTGGGGGACCGGATGGAACAAGTCAAACAGGAAATCCTGAAAGAGACCTTCACAGACTACGCGAAAACGTGACAAGCCGATTGGTGCAATGCTGCGTGAGGGGGAAAGGGGAATGGATAAGACGCAGATCCAGCACTATTGCAGACGCTATTTTCAGGCCACAGGTTGTCCGATTTTGCGGGACGAACCGGGTTTTCTGCAAGTGGAACTGCCGCGCGAGATCGACAAGGAACTGATGGATCGCCCGTATTATTGGATGTGGGTGGAAGCGATCGGGCAAGATGTACCTCCGACCGTGCTGAACCTTGTGTTCGATTCGGAGACGGAGATCGCCGGCGTCGAGCGAACCGAGCTGGTCGCACTGGGCAGCTACCGGCTGGAAAAAATTTTTCAATCGGCCGCCCGCCGCGGCCAATTCGTCTGCCAGTACCAAACGGCAACCCCCTCCAATCGGCGCGTCCCGTTTTTATTGACAAATGTCAAGATCTCCTATCTGGCCGACCGGCGCCGGGATGAACTCCGCTCCTTCGGCGTCAACCTGCGAAATAACCAAGTGATCCCCGATCTGTACGAAGCGGTCCGCGACCTGCCGATGTCGTGCCAACTGCCGGAACATTACCGGGAACAGCTCAAGCAAACCGGTTTGCTCGTTGCATCCCTGCAAACCGGCTGGCAGCGGATCAAAAACACGATCCTTGAGGAAATCCGGAACAGCGACCACACCTGGGCGGAACTGGCAAAAGAGCAATTGGCGCAGGAGATCAATCAGCTGGAAACCTACTATGAATCGCTCATTCTGGAAAACGAGGAGAAAATGGACCTGTATTCGGCCGAGCGGGAATTAAGGGTCGCCGAACTGAAATGGCGATGCCAGCCGCGGATCCAGGTGCAGCCGCTGCACTTTGCGCTGCTTTACCTGGACCCTACCCAGTTCACCGCCGCTCCCGTCCGTACATAAACCGGGTACCTGGCGGCGGAGAACACATCCTCGATTTGCAAAAATTCGGTGTATTGCCGTCCACCGGTTGCAATCCGCTGTCGGTTGATACAGATGCATGCCTGGACCCGCATACAGATACGTTCCTGCCTGGTCGGCCGCCAGCATCGGTACAGGGGTCCTCCAACAATCGCTTGTCCGTCGCCTGCAGTTTGCCCGCTTGCCGGATGAATCCGCGGTATTTTGCCAGATCAAAGGATGCACAGCGGGCAAGGAATTATTTGGGAATTGAATGAAAAATTTCCACCCCGCGCTCGGCCGGTTGCAGATATAAAATGTTCGAATCGATCCCTTCCGAACGAAATCCCGACTGCAAAGCAGCCCCTACATCGGCCCCTTCGCCTCGGCAGAAAGCGATCAGGGCGGGGCCGGAACCGGAAAGCACAGCCGCCAGCGCACCGGCCTTCTTGGCACGGGCGATCGCTTCCTTCATGCCGGGAATGAGCGGCATCCGGTACGGTTCATGCAGCCGGTCTTCCATCAGTTCACAAAACAGCTCCAAATCGCCGTCCACCAGCGCGGCGACCATTAGACTCGCCCGATTAACGTTGCTCACTGCATCTGCATGAGGAACCGCAGGCGGCAGCGCCTTGCGGCTGGTACGGGTGGCAAGCTGAAACTCGGGCACCGCAACCACGCACTGCATGCCGGCCAGCGGCGAAAATCGCTTCACGTACACTTTTCCGCCAACCATCCCAGCCGCGACGATGCCTCCAAAAATCGCCGGCGCCACATTGTCGGGATGCCCTTCCAACTCGACCGCCAGTTGCAGCAATTTTCCCTTGGAAAGCGGCTGTCCAAGCAGTTCGTTGGCAACCCACAAGCCGCCGACGATCGCCGTCGCCGAGCTTCCCATGCCGCGCGTGACGGGTACCTCGTTGTGAATCCGGATGCTGAGCCCCCGCTCGTCCAGCAGGCTCGCCTGCCCGGCCAGCTCAAACACCGATCGCATCGCCTGGTACACTGCATTCGTTTCATCGACCGGCACAAGCTGTGCGCCATCGCCGGTCACTTCGATTTGCAGACCGCCGCTCGACCAGGCGGCTTCCACTGTATTGTAAAGCGATAACGCCATGCCAAATGTGTCAAATCCGGGACCCAAATTGGCAGTTGTCGCCGGAACGCGCACACGAACTCCCATGCGGCTTCCTCCTACCCGAAGATCGATCGGACAACCGCCTCTTGGCTGGCAGGCACGACCTTCGGTTCAATCGAAATGCCGTATTTCATCGCAGAATCCGGGTCTTTCAAACCGTTGCCGGTCAACACGCAAACGATCCGGTCGTTCTCGGAAAAATAACCCGATTTTGCCAGCTTCAACACGCCCGCCACCGATGCGGCCGAGGCGGGTTCACAAAATACGCCCTCCGCAGCAACCAGTCGATAGGCATGCAAAATCTCTTCATCCTCGACCAGATCGATTTTGCCTTTCGACAGCTTGGCCGCTTCCACCGCATGCTGCCAACTGGCCGGATTGCCGATCCGGATGGCGGTTGCGACCGTTTCCGGATTTTCAATCACCTTGCCCTTGACGATCGCCGCCGACCCGGCCGCCTCAAAGCCGAGCATCTTCGGCAGCTTGCCGCAGCGGCGGTGCCGCCTGTATTCGTTGAACCCTTTCCAGTAAGCGGTGATGTTCCCGGCGTTGCCGACCGGAATCGCCAGATGGGTCGGCGCTTCGCCCAACGAATCGCACACTTCAAAAGCGCCCGTTTTCTGCCCCTCGATCCGCTGCGGATTGACGGAGTTCACCAATTTGACAGGGTGGGTCTCCGAGATCTGCCGGACGATCGCCAGCGCCTCGTCGAAGTTGCCTTCGATCTCGATGATTTCCGCCCCGTACATCACCGTTTGCGCCAGCTTGCCGAGCGCCACCTTTCCGTGCGGAATCACCACAACCGCTTTCATGCCCGCTCGAGCCGCGTACGCTGCCGCCGCGGCCGACGTGTTGCCGGTCGACGCACAAATCAGCACTTCCGCCCCTTCTTCTTTCGCTTTCGTCACCGCCATCGCCATGCCGCGGTCCTTAAACGAACCGGTCGGATTCAGCCCCTCGTATTTCAACCAGACTTCCGCCCCCACCGCGTCCGACAGTTTGCGGGCCTGGTACAGCGGCGTATTTCCCTCGAACAGCGTAACGACCGGTGTCTCCTCCGAAACAGGCAGAAATTCCCGATACTCTTCAATGATTCCTCTCCACATGCTGGTCTCTCTCCTTCCGATTCAAGCCGATCAACTGTAGCCGACGATTTCCACTTTGCGCACGCCCTGCAAGTCCTGCAGCCGCCTGGTCAGTTCGTCCGTCGACACGTTCAGATGGCGGATGTCGATCGTCGTGGTCACATGTGCCGCCTGGCTCAACGGGATGCCCTGTGTGATCGTGATAATATTGCCGCCCGTTTGCGCGATCGTGTTTAAAACGGTCGACAAAATCCCCGAACGGTGTTCCAGAATCAGCGACAGAGTGATCAGCCGCTCCCGCTTTTCGTCATCGAACAAAAACACTAGATCCCTGTATTTGTAAAACGCGGACCTGGACAACCCGACGACGTTAACCGCATCGTTCACCGTTTCAAACTCCCCGCGGGCGAGCATTTCCTTCACTTGTACCGTTTTGATCATCGCTTCCGGCATGATCTCCTCGGCCACCAGGTAAAATCGTCTACGCGCTTTCAAGCAACTCTCCCTTTCATGACACGGATCCGGACTCGTTGTTCACTCCAGGAGGAATACAGTCTTTATATAGTAGACAGTATAACATTCTGTCCTTTTTCGACTCAATGATTTTTTGAAACATTTCCTGCGCCAACTCAACGATGCGCTTGATTTTTCCGTTGTCCATGATTGGGTGGCGCCGCTGTGCACGGAACGTACCCTCTGGTCAAGACCCGGAAATTGTGGCGAAAACACGGCGTTTTTAAGACGCTGATGAAACATGTTGTCGATCAATTCATCGCTGATTCCGATGAGGACAGAAAGCCGCCCGCACCGCCTGCACGAAAGGAGCAACGGTCAGGAAATGCATCTGCGGTATTTGGTGTATGATGTGGTCGATGTCAAATCGGGCGTTATTCTGTCCAGACAAGCGAGTATCGCATCTGGGACGGCGGAGCGGGAGACGAGTGTACAGCAACTGGCAGCGATTTGCTTTGCCCATCCGCAAATCCGGATTCGTACGCTCTCTGCCGACAAAGCCTACGGCACGACTGAGTATCTGCGTGCGTTGTTCGAGCAGGGGATTATTCCCTTGGTTTCGCTTCGCAACCTGACACTGGAAGATCTACCGACCTGGAAACGTCAAACGAACGATCTGGAGAAAAAACGCAAGCGGCTGGACAAAATTCAGGAAATCCAAATCCGAAACAAAGTCAAACAAATTCAACTTCAGGGTTCCTACCGTCATCTGCAAAAGTTACGGACGCGGTGCGAGCATGTGTTTGCCGAAAGCAAAGTCTCCCATGGTCTGGGTCGCGCACGGAGCCGCGGGCTGGACTGCATGCAAGAGCAGGAGCTGTTGACAGCGATCGTCCAAAATTTGAAAAGACTATGCCGATTTCAGAACAAGCGACCTCAAACCGGTATTTCGGCATGCCAAAAACCGGAATTCGTGATGACGGAAGTGGTATCAGGCCTGCCCATATCGACGCTGGTTGGGGTGTTTTCCTCATTTTGCATGCCGAATAGACGGCTAAGACTGAACTAAATCACCGGACTCTAAATGACTTGTTTTATTCTGTTGATCTTGAAAATAATGAAGCAGATTTCGATAAACATATATACTAACAAATCCAATCACCATATACAGAAGTGCCATGAACCAAGAAGGGAATAATACTCCAACCGTTATCCCAAGAGAGCCTAAGATCATCCCCCCCCGTACATTCAATTTGTTGACAGCTGAGTATTTACTTCTAGCATCCACAGGAATAATTTCTGCAAACATGGCTTGGAATACGGGAACATAAATTAGCTCTCCTAAAGTAAATACCAACGCAGCAAGTAACAAAATCCACACATCGTTGCTAATTGCCAATACTGCATATCCACTGACGAATAATAAAACTCCTAGATAAAAAGAAATGCGATCAGAGATATAATGAGATATCCTGGCAACAACTGAAGCAAGCAAAACTACTAACACCGTGTTTACTGTTCTAATTATCCCAAACATCTTAATGCCATCGATATTTCCAATAAATACCGAAACCTCAGGTATTGATTGAGTACCAAACTCTTTAGCCAACCTAACACTGATATAATTTCCCAACTGCATTTCAACGCCTAGCATTAGTACCCCAATAAGGAAATATTTCATGAATAAACGATTTCGAAAAACGGTTTTGTAACTTCGGAAAATATTAACAATTGAAACTTTCTCGACTGGCCCCTTCAACCGAAACGTATCCGTAACGAATTTATGGATAATTATGCAAGAAAGTAAGGACGATAATGCCATAATAATCACCAGCTGAAAAAAGTTTGACTTGTAAAAAAAAGACCCAAACATCGCTCCAATCGCAAGAGAAAAATTGGTGACCCAATAAGAAATGCTGTATACATATTTTCTTGTCTCAGTTGTACTTACATCAATGATTAAAGCTTCGTTAGCCGGAGTAGATATACTAATAAGTATAATATTTATTAAAAAAAGAAAAAAGGTTATTATTGGTATATGAATCCAATCTGAATTAACCACTGCTAAAAAAAGTAAAGAAACAAAACGAATCAGTTCCGAAACAACTAAGACTTTTTTTCTTCCTTTAACGTCCGCATAGTAACCACCAAAAAAACTGGATAATAAACCAGCAATAACCGTTGCTAACATGAGAAGACCGGCAATTGTTGGGCCAAAATGATCCGCAAAATAAATGGACATAAAAGGAAAAACCATGGATTGACTAGCTCTTTGAAAAAAACTAACTATTAGCCTCGTTTTTATATTTATGTGCAAATCTCTAAATCGCATTATCCAGTCCTCCCTCACTAACAAAATACCTTCCTTTTGCACTCACGATACAGAAAGCACATGGGTATTTTTTACCTTTGTTTCATCAACTCATGCTTCATCCTATAGCTTTCGCCTTCGAATACGAGAAGGTGTCCATGGTGTGCGAGGCGGTCAATCATCGGGGACTTCGGTAGATACAGGAAGGCGCGGCGATCTTCTTCAAATTAAAGGCGCTCAATCGTCAACCCTTTCTTGTAATGCTCGCGCTTCCAGTCGGCTTCCAAGCGGCTTAGCAGTTCCTGGTTGAAGGCCTGCGCATCGGTCACGGTCCGTCTCTCCGCCGAAAAGCTGCACGTAGGCTACGTTGCTGTTCGGGAAACTGAGGCAAAGATACTTGCCGGTTTTCTTTCGCCGCTTCCGTCGTAGAAATCCGCTTCGCCGAAGTCGGCCTGAGCCTCACCCGGGTGCCACACGTGCTGTTGCGTTCCCTCTTCATGGCGTTGATCCCACAGCCGTTTCACATAGCGTTGCACCAGGGATAGGACGCGTCGTAATCTTCGCATTCCTTCATCAGACGCATTTGAATCCGCATGGCCGTATGCCGCTCCTTGTAGCGATTTTCGGCAAGATGAATTTGATAGCCAAACCAAGTGATCTTATTGCCAAATGAGTCAAATTTGGCACCCCATGAAGCATTTCCGGTTTGTTGGCATCGGGACTTTGGCTGGTTTCGGTCAAACGCTCCGATCCGAGCCTTCATTGGCTGTGTGACTCCCGTCGATAATCCCTTCCAACCGGCACTGTTGAACCAAATCGTTGAACAGTTTTTCTGCCAGTCCTTTTTGAACAATCCTCAGAAATACACGACTCAGTGTCGAAACCGAGGGGCTTCCTGTCAAGCGAAACCACATCGGTAACGGTATCGCAGGGCAGAAACAAACCGGTTCCGAAAGGCCGTAAAGGTCGAAATCCCTTCTAGCGGAGCCACCAAGAGGGCTCGTAATATCGCTTCTCGTTACAACCTTTGGCTCCTTGGGGTGATGAACTACTCGATTCCTTGGCATAAGGTCGAAGATCCAATACAGAAAAGAATAAGTTTAATCGCTCATGTGAATCAAGTTTTAACCAATGCAAAACTCTCATTTACGAATGAAGTCAGCAAGCCGAGTCATTTTTCCTGATTCTTACCTGAATCATAGATATAATCATTTCCATTTTTTCTTTGACCTCTTCAAAAGTTTTTGCAAACACAATAACATAACCGTATCTGCTGGCAGAATCTCTAATAACCGGTACAACGTCTCCTGCTTGCAAGGTATTTTCGAAATGAATCACATAAGGAAGTTCTTTGACTTTATCCACCCCTTCAATACTTTCAATATAACCAGGTGGCCATTGGAAATATCTGATCATGGCAACCCCGTTGGATTGGGGAATCGGAGGATGAATCCCTTTTATACCTTGAAAAACTGCAGATTCCAATTCTATCCCAGTCGCTAAATGCACCAATGTTGGGATTCTGTCACCACCTAATCTGGCCTGTGATTCCACAATTTTAGGTCCATCTTGTGTAATTATTAATTCTGTGTGAGTAGGTCCGAACTGATAATTTGCAGCTGTGAGGAACCGGATGACCATCTCATGTATTTGTTCCTGAATATCCCTTCCCAACTGTGAAGGATGTACATGCCCCAGTTCAACAAATAGAGGAGGAGTCGTTTTTATCTTATCTGTTATTCCGATTATATAATGTTTTCCGTTTATAGTTAATGTTTCCACGCTGACTTCAGGTCCTTGTAGGTACTCTTCCATTAAGAATGGCCCTCGATAATCATACTGTTCCATAAACTTTATCCATTGCTGCACATCTTCCTGGTCGTTACACAGGTAGACCCCTCTGCTTCCGGACATCTTTGTAGGTTTCAAAACCAATGGGAAACCGAATTTGTCCATCATGCGCAGTACATCTTTTGTCTTTTCAGCAAACTGGAATTTAACTGTAGATATTTGATGAGCCTGCAATAACCTGCGCATGAAATATTTGTCGTTAATCAATTTAATAGTTTTGGATGAATTTAAAGCGCAACCATACCTCTCCGCAATTTGGTACGTCTCCTGCATGTTGTCTTCTCGACCAATATGATAAATATAGTCAACTGGATTCCTTGACTGAATCATCTCAACAATACCTTCTAAACGCATAAAATTATTAACGTCGAAAACGTACAACTCATCGGCCAGTTTAGCTATCTGAGGTAAAAATTCTTTGCCCTTTGTTTTCTTATCCCAAAGAGCAATGAGGTAAAAATCCTCCTCTTTTGCTTTTTCAACAAAACGTAGCCACGGAGTGACCATTAATAATTTCTTTTGTTCCATTGGATTCACCTACCCAAATGGATTAAATAGGATATAATCAACTTATTTGATATTAAAATAACTAATCATTAACAATTATCTGTACGATATTATAATGTTTTCCCAGTTCAGCTAATAGCTCTTTGATTTGACGTTCATCAAAATCAAGGACATAAAATTCCTCACAAAAAGTGATTATCTCGGGTGTTATCTGGTCTTTCCGCAGAATCGCAATCAACGTTTCTTGTTTTTGAAAATCGGATGGAATCCCTCCGATAACAATCGTACAGTTATTCAATTAACATTTCCCCATTTCTTTGCGATTATTTGATACAAATAAATTGGTAACAAAAATGAGATTGTCTACCAACTGTGAAACCTGATTTTTCCCATCCTCATGGAGTAAGGCGCCTTCTTCATTGAACATGTAAAGATCAAAAACGACTTGTTGCGGTAAAACGATAGCAAACACACCACGCAATACAAGTCTTAGATTATTCAAGGCGTTTATACCACCCTTACCCCCGCCGGCTGTTGCAGTTATTACAACAGGTTTGCCGTTAAAGTGGGTCTTTCCTAGGAAGTCAAATGCATTTTTCAGAGCACCACTCATTCCATTGTGGTATTCTGGCGTACAGATAAAGAAACCATCCGCTTCTTGGGCATACCTGCGAAGTTTATTTACCTCCTGGTGTTGATTTTGTTCTTCATCACCTAAATAAACAGGAAGCAGATTATTCCTAACATCAAAGTAATTCACATTTGCTACACGATTTTCGAAAAGTTCCCTTGCATACTTGGCTACACCGCGGCTATTCGAGTTTTCTCGCGGCCCTCCATTGATTACTAGAATATTCATACTCTACTCCTCCAATTTTTTCTGTGATAAAACAGCCAGATAATAACGGTTTCGATCTTGCACAAGGATTCTTTTCATTTGTAGACAAACAAACCCATTCTCATTGAGCAATGATAGAATCTCTTGTTGGGAAAAATGACGTTTATATTTTCCACTGGGCATGACATGAAAATTCCCTGCTCTTTCGTGCTCATCAACGGTGTACAATCCCAACGCCAGAAGTCCGCTGTCATGTAACAGATGATGTATCTTTTGCAGATATAATGTATATTCTTCCGGATGCTGATGATGAAAGCATCCGTTGTCGAGGACGGCAGTAAAAGTTTCTTTATGTTGCCATTGCCATTCAAGAAATGATGAGTTTACAAACATTACGCGATTGGAATAAAGACTCTTGTAACGTTCCCAATCACTATGAGGGCATATATCAATACCCGTATAACGAAACCCCTTTCTCAAAAATAGCTCCGCATGTCTACCATTTCCCGTCCCTATGTCCAAGACATGTTGTGGAGATTCTTTGTTCAGATGGTTTAACAAAAATAAAGCGATGTCTGTGAGACCTTGATCCTTTGACCACAGGTCCGTCCCTGTCTGATAACTACTGGCAAAACTATTTCTAAGTTTGATGCTATATTCTTCAGGCGAATCAATTTTGTCCATAAATTTCACTCCATTCTTCAGGTGCACCCGCATCCGGAAAGATGGTGACAACGGTAGAATTCGTTCCCAATTCGGCAGCAATGCTACGGGCAGCCAGCAAATTTGCTGCTGCGGAAGTTCCAATTTGAACTCCCGTCTCTACGTAAAACCTTTTCGCCTCTTCCAAAGTCTCCTCGAACCTGTATGTCCAATGACGAGTTACTTCCCCTTCATTACGTTCAACAAAATACTGCTTTCTTCCACAACCCAATCCTCCCGATCCCGCAAATTTACGCAGACCGTTTGGAGGTTGATCACTCCCGTAAGGAAGTTCAGCGGGAGTAACAGCGTGAAGTTGAATATTCGGGTATTTGGAAGATAAAGTTTCATAGACTCCCATCAGTGTGCCTCCCGTTCCAATGGAAGCCACCCATGCATCAATTTGATTGGGTATTTGTCTTAATATTTCGATTGCCGTCCCATTTCTATGTGCCCTAAAATTGGCTTCATTCCTATGTTGATAAAGAAAAGTATACGAATCACTCGATTCACTTAACCGAAACGCCGTTTCCATTACACCCCAAAATCCTTTTTGTTTGTCCACAAGCTCTACTTTGGCCCCAAGCATTTGCAACTTTTTAAGAAGACTTTTGTGCGAACCGGAGCTAAGTACAAGAGTAAGATTGATCTCCAACAAATTACAAATAGTAGCAAGTGAAATCCCTAGGTTTCCTCCACTGTACTCGAGAATATGCAGATGCTGCTGGTTATTTCTCTCTTTCTCTAATAGAACATCCATCATCATTTCATAAGCAGCTCGGTCTTTAACCGATCCCGTTGGATTATACCACTCACATTTAGCAAAAATTCTACCCGAACCAGGTACTGCAGGGATTTCAACAACAGGAGTATTTCCTAATTTTTGGGTGAACCTCTTCAATCTTTTATCTTGGATAAAGTTAATAAACTCCATATTTTTCTCCCTTTCCATCAATCGTGTTTTGGCAATTTGATGTTATGAGAAAATACCTTTGCTTTCGTAGCTAAATAGACATAATTATATTCGTTGACTTCTCCCGCCAATGGCTCAATCTCTGAAATGGACACTCCATGATCGCTAAGGAATTGAGCCTTTTCAGGATTATTGCTTAAGAGAATTACAGGTTTTCTCCGTAAGTATTTCAGAACAGTAACCACCTCATCATAACGACGCAGATCCACATGGAATCCTAAAGTAAGGTTGGCCTCAGCAGTATCCAATCCTTGTTCCTGCAGGGCATAGACTAACGCTTTGTTAAATAACCCTATCCCTCTCCCTTCATGATTGGCGATATAAAAGATTCCGCCAGCCCCAAAATTTACAATTTGTTTAAGTGCTTCTCGAAACTGACTTCCACAGTCACAACGCTGACTTCCAAAAATATCTCCTGTATGACAAATGCTATGAAGGCGAATTTTAACCGCATCGGCGTTAGAAAAATCGCCGTAAGTCAATAAGGAACTTTGCTGAACACTGGAAAAGTCTCTCAGAGTTATACTTTCAAGAAATTCTTCTATGTGTTCAGAAAGGTGTTCATCCTTGAGCCATGTATACCAATTAAAGTAAAACACTTTGTTATTAATTTTTATAGGAAGTTTATTTGGTCCGAACAGATACATAATTTCTCCTTTTTCATCCTTTAACACTTGCCAACGGGACAATATAACATCTCTGTATGGGAGACTTTTTGTCAGCATCAGTGGTCACCTCGCCTGTAAAACTTTTTGCTCCATTTCCTTTATCGTTTTCAAATTCGTGAGTTCGTAAGGGTTAACGAAATAAATTCCGCCGTCATAAGAAACAGCCACAATCTGGTTATTCATGCGAGCCAAACTGCTGATTCCGTTACCCGCGATCTTACGGCGTAACACATCACCCTTAGAAAGTTGTACTCTGACTAAATGCCCCCAGTAATCTCCCACAACAATCGTGTCTTCATCATAGAAACAAACGGATTTCAAGGATCGTCTGCCAAGACTGAATGAATGCAGTAATCTACCAGTAAAGAATTCGTATACCTTTAATGTGAAATCCCTCGATACACTTGCAAAAAATTTCCCAGTAGGATCCATATCTGTATCATTGATAATGGCCGTATGTCCCAAGTAGCGGTGCAGAACCTCTCCTTCATAAGTCCATGACAATAATTCTCCAGCCGCGGAACAACTTAGTCCTAATGTTTTTTTCGGATGGAGCCGTAATGCTTTGACTGCACCGTCATGAACACGAAGGTGGCCCTTAATACTCCCATCCCGGCCCACTCTAACAATCGCACCGCTGTAGCAACCTACAAATGACTCACCTTCATATCCAGGATGTTCAGAAATCCGAATTGTATTGATCGGACCTTCCCCAATCCATACTTCTTTTCCATCACACAAATTTCCATTCGCATTGGTGAAAATGTGCAGTTTTTGGTTGTGTGCTCCTCCCACAACCAAGTTATATTTTTCGTTTATCGACACACCATTCATAAGAAATCTTCCGGAAACCGGCTCAAATGCTTCTGACAGTACGGATTCTCGTGTGATTTTTTTCAGTCGGATATACCCGTCATCACTAACCAAGGCGAGTTCACCATTATCTGTGACGGCCACATCGTTAAAACAGGGATTTCCTTTAACGTCACCTTCGTTGCCAACCTCTTGCAAAAACTTCCCAGTAAGTACATCCCACGCTAACACCGTTCCGTCAAATGTACCTGCCAGGACAGTCTCCCCGTTTGTTGACCATGTCAAAGAACGTTCCCATTTTGTAGGATAATTTTCTAACCACAGCTTTAATTCAAAGGATTCTGCATCCCAAATCAAAAGTTGTTGGTCGTAAGCAGCAGATAAAATGTCGCCAGATACTGGTGAAATGGACACTTTTTTAATTCCGGAACGATGTGCTTGAATCTCGGAAAGTAATAAACCATTTTCAATATCAAAAACACGTATATATCCGTCATCACATCCAAGAATCACACGGTTGTGATGCACATCAATCGCACACGTATCCGTTTCGACTTCAAAAGGTCCCCACATATTGAGTATTTGACCCGTTTGCAAGTCCCAAACCCGCAGTGTTTTATCGTCTCCGGAGGAATATATTTTTCCTTCGTGATACGCCAAAGACAATACATCCTTTTCATGTCCCTCTAAGACATTCTCAATCGCGCCTGTTGTCAAATCCCAAACTAAAATCCGTTGATCCCGCGAAGCAGATACCCCAACATGCTCGGACACAAAACCGAAATCCTCGACATCATCACTGTGCCCACATAGTATTTTTTCCACCTCACATGTTTGAAGATTCCAAATTCTAATTGTGTAATCAGAAGAGCACGAAGCGGCTTTTGTTCCTTCTTTGTTAACAACTATTCGGTTTACCAAATGATTATGGTAGCCTAATAATCTTGCACTTCCGTTATTCAAATCAAACATTGCAACGGCCCCATCATAAGCCGACGTGACTACATTTTGCGTTGTCCCAACCTGAGCCACGCTTGTAACCGGACCTCTGTGTTTGGTAAAACTATCCCTAACCCCTGTTTCAAATACATCCACAATAAAACCCCCATAATATTAATTATTTTTAAATATTGCATTCAATTACTATTTTAATGTGTTGATTAAGTTGACTAATTCTTTCCTTAATGCCCCGACTCTGATCCTGAACCACAACATACCCGAGACGATCAAAATTTGACCGTAACTTGGGGAGTAAGGCTCCTTCCTCCCTCCACCATTGAGCATCTTCTACAAATGGCGATTGAACCAGTTCTTTCCATCCTTTTACTTCGATTAATTTTCCTTCACACGGTGGAGTGTAATGATAGGAATAGGCATAACTCCGTTTTCGTGGAGTTAAATCGATCGGATTCCCCAAATGAAGATTAATCGCTGCTTGAATCATATCTATTCCCATCGACAATTCGATCAGCTTTGGAATCAACCCCCCCGCAAGCCTCGGATTGACTTCAATTACTACAGGGCCATTGTCGGTCACAACCAACTCAATATGGCAAATTCCAAAATCAATCTCCAAAACTTCCACGACTAATTTGGCAGTTTGCTCTATTAACACCTTTTGCGGATGTTCTGAAGGAAAAAAAGATCCTATTTCTACAAAATACGGGTATCCAGTTACATCCCTTTCGGTAATTCCAACTACGTGAGTTTTTCCGTCAAACGTGATGGTTTCCGCACTAACAAGGAGACCTTGAACGAACTCTTCAACCAGAAATCTTTTCTCTCTTCTTATTGACCGTCCATACTCCTTAACGCTTTCAAGTTCACTGAAGTATTCTTTCATTTCGGCATCATTATGAATACAACGGACATACAAACTCCCCGTTCCATCAGTCGGCTTCACAATAACCGGATAGCCAATTTTGTGTGCAGCTTCTAATGAACCTTCCAAAGTCTCAACACATATGGATAAAGGAAAAGGAATGCCCCGTTTATAAAATATTTCCCGGCATTTCCATTTGTTTCTCGAACGTTGTGCAACATGATGCTTCAATCCTTTTACCCAAAACGGGCGGCCAATTCAGCAGCCACATGTACGTGAAGTTCATTAAATGTCATAATCGAGTCAGGCTTCTCATTACCCAAGCTCTTTAGTAAGTCCTTTTCAACCTGATTCATGTCATCGTAAGACGTAAGTTCGATAATTCTATCTATATTTTGTTGAACCGGTTGTAACTGATTTCTCTTATAGTAGTAATTCAAGTCAGTTGTAACAAAAGTTACCGAATGTCCATGTTTTTTTGCTTTTTTGATTCCTTCAAAACCAATAGGATTGCTTTCAATGAACAAAATATGCGCCACTACCCTTTCCCTCACTTAGGATCTACTCGTAATAATTTTAATTTTGCTACCCAACTTTTTCGCTGCTTCGATTGCTTCTTCAGTTGTAGCGCCGGTACATATCACATGTCCCAATCGATGGGACGAATTCTTCCATACTTCGACTTTATCCCCTACTTTGCATCGAATGGAAAAATCAAATACAGACCTATCTCTATGGACTTCCTCGACTCCCAAAATTTCCTTAACGGTTCCGGGTTCTGACTGAATGAAATAGATGGCCGCCCCTCCTTTTCCATCTTTAGGTACATAATTTTCATCAAACAGTTTTTTTACTGTCATCTCAAAAATATCGATCCCTAGCGCCCCCTCAAGCATGTGATAAATACGACCGCCCGGCCGAATCTGTGACTCTATAATTTTGACTCCGTCTTCTGTCACCGTTACTTCAGTATGGGCAGGCCCAAAAGTTAGCCCGACACAATTCAGAAAATCTTTCACCGCTTCTTGTATCTTTTCCTGAAGTTCTATAGGTGTAACACTAGGTAAAGAGTGAAAGGTTCCTACAAAGTGTGGTGGCCCTGTATTGGACTTGTCTGTAACCGCCAGTATCTCATGATCACCTTTGTATGTGAAAGACTCAACACTAAATTCAATTCCATTTATATATTTTTCAGCCAATATTCTTGCTTCACTTTCACTAATACTGTATTGAAATGCATTATCAATTTCATCAGGAGAATTTACTAATATAACCCCCCTACTACCAAAACCGATTAATGGTTTTAATACAATCGAAGAATTTACCTGCTCAAAAAACTCTCTTACCTCCTGTGGATTCTTACAAAGAGAATACGGTACGTTAATACGAGGATTCGCGTCCAAAGACCGCCTCATAATGTACTTATTGCAAGTTTTTTGTACCGACTTCAGTTCAATCCCAGGAATGTTCAGGTAATCTGCTATCGTAGCCGCCGGGATAAGACCCTGATCTGAAAATGAGAGGACTCCGTCAAAAGGATCCACTTGATGTAAGGCTTCTACTTTATTTATTAACTCTGATAATTTCGATAAATCGTGAATCAATACTTGGTCAGATAATTTAATTCCTTCGATCCCGAATTTTAGTTCCTCAACACAGGAAACGAGTGTGGTCCGATAATGTAAAGAGTATTTTCTTTGAGCATTCGGAAAACTTCCTACCAACAAAATGTGTTTAATTGTTTTCTCCCTCATGTACATCCTCCGCCAATCGAAATCCCACGGCATAGATATCGCGCGGAAATCTTCCGTGTCTTCGCTTACAGCGTGCCAAATCTCTAAGCCGAGTAAAACTACCACCTCTCGCAACACGATAGGCCCCTTGTGAATGAGATAAATCATCTTCAACGGTTTTTCCACCAGGATATGGGCCATAGTTGTCCGCTACATATTCTTCTACATTCCCAGCCATATCTGCCACCCCAAAGCGAGAGTATCCTTTCGGAAAAATACCAACAGGGGTACTAATAAGTAATCCACTCTCTACAGTATTTGCATGATCATCCAAAAATTCATTCCCCCACGGGAACTCCAATCGCTCCGGCCCGGCCGCCGCGTATTCCCATTCGTATTCTGACGGCAACCGGAATTTCCGACCGGTTCGTCGAGAAAGCCATCTTATATACGCATCAGCTGTTTTCGCTGAAATCGTATACACCGGATGATTTAGAAAATTCAAAGGGGTAGCGTCCAAATTTCCAAAAGCTAGGTATTTCGTTGTCCGGATTATCACGCAAAAATGCAAGATACTCGAAGTTCGTTACAGGATATTTGGCTATTTTGAATGTTGAAATTTCCACTTCAAAGGCAGGAGTTTCCTTTTCAATCCATTCAGCTATAATACCATTCTCCTCATATTGCTGGGTAATCTCATTGACCCTCTCGGGTTCCAATCCAATTTTTGCTTTGGAACCGGGAATAGTGATCATGGTAGGATTTAAAACATCTATTCTTGGATCACCTAATAAACCAAGGATTAATCCGGCAGTATAACGGATTTCCAAAGAAAAATCCTTTCCCTCAACAATCTCTACTAATTCTCGTATATCTTTTTCTCTTAGTACAGAAAAAACTTCCTGAACACCTTCAATTCGACATGAAATATAGTGTTCAGGTAACCCCATGGCTGCACGATCACTTAATTCATTCAACCGACCTTTAAATGGAACAAGTGAAATCAGATTCCACACAATCTTCACACTCCTTTTTGTAAAATACGTGATATCTCGACCGTCTCATTAATAAAGAGCAAATGATGTGGTTATGCCCTCTACTCAGGATCCTCTTCCAAATACGAACTTACGTGTTGTATATTGAATTTAAACAAACATATGTTCTGGTATCAAGAAGATAGCTAAAGCAGAGCCGATGTCTTTGATTGAATTCCAACAGAGGTTTCATAACGAAGAAGGTTGCCTATTTTATTTGAGCATCGTTGATCTGATGGAATTCGTTTCCTGTCTGCTACTATGACTAACATTACCTCATTCAGAAGTGTTTGTCAACTTCAAAATCAAATGTATAAAACCTATCAATCAAGTCAAACTTCAAGAAAAAAATTTGATATAGATAAGCAGGACAAGTACGTGAAGAAATTGATAACCAATACCCTACATCCTGTTGTTTCTTTATGCGGCGCTACAAAAACGGAAAGGGATTCAAGCGATCACCGATGACCTGGTGCAAGAAGAGTTTCAACAGGCTTTGGGATTGGAGTCGATCAGCGACGCCCCACTCTCCCGCAAACATAGGCAAGTGGATCCTGCATGGTTGGCTGGTATTTTCTATGATCTGGCAGCGTTAGTGCATATTTGGTCGAAACCCTTCGGCCTGCGGCACAGCCTCAAAAACGTGGACTCCACAACCATCAGTCTCTGCTTGCAGAAATACAAATGGGCCACCTTCCGGGAAACCAAAGCCGGAATCAAAATGAATCTGCGGCTTGTATTTGCCAGTCAGGATGTCGATTGATGTTGGCTTTCCTACCTGTTCAACCACTCCGAACGGGAATTGTATCAGCTGCTGCCCATGCATGCAGGCTATTTGTGGTTCTTGGGACAGGATTTCGAATCCGTCCTGCGACCCCATCCATCGCGGCCGACTTTGCCGGATCGGACCACTCTGGTCAAGACCCGGAAATTGTGGCGAAAACACGGCGTTTTTAAGACGCTGAACACTGGAAGAGATCCCGACCTGGAAACGTCAAACGAACGATCTGGAGAAAAAACGCAAGCGGCTGGCCAAAATTCAGGGAGTCCAGATTCGAAACAAAGCCAAGCAAATTCAACTCCGGGGTTCCTACCGTCATCTGCAAAAGTTGCGGACGAAATGCGAGCATGTGTTTGCTGAAGGCAAAGTCGCGCATGGTCTGGATCGCGCACGGAGTCGCGGACTGGACTGCATGCAGGAGCAGGCGTTGCTGACAGCGATCGTCCAAAATTTGAAAAGACTATGCCTGTACGTGCCCGTCAGCGGCAAAATTCGACACTTTCAAAGCATAGATACTAACCAATACCGATCGTATACTTGAATAAAAATTCAGGTTCAACCTAAATTTTTATTTATAGACACTTTCATAGTTGTGGGATAACATGAAGATGTGAAAAGTATGCCATTGTTTGTCGCCATGGTCCTTTTGCTAAACATTTCGGTCAGTTTTGCAGCCGAAGGATCAACAAAAACTCTGGATCCAGGCAGTGGTGGTACAGCGGCATATTATCCTAACGGCTCCCCTGTAGTGATAGGGGAAATGTTGGTGACAAACAGCACTTCAAGCGCTGGATTAACCGGACATTCTGGCATAGTAACCTCAAATTTTAAAGTTGCCCATATCGCAGGATATGGCTATCATCCAGAAGAATTGACACTAGATCAATGGTTTGCAAGGTACCCAAATACAAAAAGAGTGCGAAATAACACGACCTCTACTGCATTGTATATCGGGCGTTGGGCAGCCTCCTACGTTTCTCAATATCCTTATGCGAATTATGGGTTAGCTACCAAGCTGCAAGGGATGGACCCCACCTATTGTTCTAAAATTGTTTGGCAATCATATTACTATGGATCTGGTGTTGCGTTCCTGGGTTATAGACCGGATAGCACCGCGATTTTTGCTCCTTACGACATTCTTAGACTCTCGAATACTACCACACAGCTTGTTTCCGGAAGCGACTTTTAGATCCCGAACATTTTATCATCCCCCGCTTTTTGCGAAAATTTCGGGGGAAATTTATAATACAATTGGAAAGTGTGATGGGAATGGATCTGATAGCGTCGATTGTGATTCTCATTTCGATATTCTGTTTGGCTGTCGTAATTCGCATGAAATCCACCGCTACTTCCACAAAAACAATTATATAAATTGTTATTCTGTTTAAAAACATTGTCGAAATCAACCACAAAACATACCGGATTGTGATCGTTTGCCGAAAGGACCTGCTGCCATGGGTTCCGTTTGAAAAATGAGAGATCAGCCAGATTAACAAAGAGCAGTGATTGCACATCAGAAGGCGCTTTCCGTCAACCGTCACCTGATTTCAAGAATAAAGCTCAGCCGACATTGGCTGAGCTTTATGTTTCAATCGGTGGCTCCGACCAGTTGCTTGCCTCTCGACCGGCGCAGCTGCACATTCGGGCTGACTTCGCTGTTGATCCGCACCGACTGTTCCACATATACCTGGTGCCACAGCATAAAAATCAAAACGGTCCACACTTTGCGGGAGTTGTCCCGCACGTTGTTTTTATGGTCGTCAAGCAATTGCAACACGAATCGCTTGTTGATCAAGTGATCCACCGGGCTTGCGTCAATCACGTCGCGAGCCCAGCCGTAGAACTCATTTTTCAGCCATTTGCGGGTCGGAACCGGGAATCCGAGCTTCGGACGCTCCGCCACTTCCCGCGGCAGAATGTCCTTCACCGCTTCCCGCAGCACATACTTGGTGGTGCCGTTCATCATCCGATACTTCATCGGAATCTTTGAAGCGAATTCGAATACTTCCTTGTCCAGAAAAGGAACCCGCAACTCCAGCGAATTCGCCATCGTCATCTTGTCCGCTTTCATCAGGATGTCGCCGGTCAACCAGGTGTGAAAATCGACAAATTGCATCTTCGTCACATCGTCGTAATGTTTGGCCCGGTCGTAGTAGACGCGTGTGATGTCCATCGGCCGCCGCAGCCCCAGTTGGTCCGGGTCAAACCGCACAAACTGTTCTTTCTGTTCCTCGTCAAAAATAAACGCGTTGCCGACAAACCGTTCCTCAACCGATTTCGAGCCGCGCATCAGGAACGAGCGCCCTTTGATTCCCTCCGGCCAGCGTTTGGCAAATTCCCCCAGCGAGCGACGCATGGACGGCGGCAGGTATTCAAACATGCGAAGCGACAGCGGCTCCCGGTAAATCGTATAGCCGCCGAACACTTCATCCGCTCCCTCGCCGGAGAGCACCACCGTGATATATTGCGACGCCAATTCCGCTACAAAATACAACGCGATCGCCGCCGGGTCGGCGACAGGTTCATCCTGGTAATGCATCAGCTTTGGCAGCACATCGAGATATTCTTTTGCGCTGATCACCGTATCGCGGTGTTCTGTTCCAAGAATCCGGGCTGTCTCGCGCGCATACTCGATCTCGCTTTGTCCGCCCGCCCCTTGGAACCCGACCGTAAACGTTTTGACCTGCTCCAGTTCTTTTAACAACGCCACAATGGTGCTGGAGTCGACACCGCTCGACAAAAAGGCGCCGCGCGGCACGTCGGAATTCATGTGCGCTTTCACCGAGTTGCGGAGGATCTCCCGCGTCCCCTCGACGTAGTAGGCAAGCGGCCGCTCCCCTTCCTCAAACTTCACTTCCCAGTAGCGGTTGAGCGACAGCTTCCCGTCTTTGATGATCATATAGTGGGCGGCCGGCAGCTTATAGATTCCCTTGAACATCGTCAGCGGATCGGGCGCATACTGAAACGTCAGATAGTTCCAGAACGATTCCAGATTGACTTCCCGCTGCACGCCCGGCACCGCAAGCAGACTCTTGATCTCGGAAGCGAAAGTGATCGTGTCTTCCGTCTCCGTATAATACACCGGTTTGATGCCGAAATGATCGCGGGCGACCAGCAGCCGATTTTCCCGCGCGTCCCATATCGCAAACCCGAACATGCCCCGCAGATCTTTCACGCAATCGGGCCCTTTTTCCTCATAGAGATGGACGATTACTTCCGTGTCTGATTCCGTTGCAAACTTATGCCCGCGGTCGATCAACCAACGGCGGATTTCCTTGTAGTTGTAAATCTCGCCGTTAAATACGATCCAGACCGAACCGTCCTCATTCGACAGTGGTTGATGACCACCCTCCAGGTCGATGATTGACAACCGGCGGAACCCGAGTCCTACGTGTTTGTCAATATGAACGCCCGTATCGTCCGGTCCTCGATGCACGATCAGATCGGTCATCCGTTCCAGGACCGTTGGATCCACAGGCCGACCGTCTTTGGTCACCATGCCACAAATTCCGCACATGTAAAAAGCCTCGCTTTCTGTTGGTACAAACTAGTTCTAGTGTATCGGGTTTGTCGAATGCCGTCAACGCGCGGAAAAACACGCTTCCAAGCACAAACGCCGTGTGATTCCTGCAGGAAGGCGCGGCTTCTTCCCCTGCCTGCCGAAACCTGGGGACGCTTAAAGCACCCGCGGAAACGACGGGTGCCAAAGTATCTCCCTGACAATCTCCGCCACATCCCGGTCTGTTGTGTCGATCACGATATCCGCATCATTGTACAGACCGTTCCGTTCCTGTAAGAGACGGTCGATTCGCTGGTCCAATTCGCCGCCGGTCAGAAGCGGTCGGCCAGCTTGTTGCGACACCCGGTTTTTGATCGCCTGTTTGTCGGCCGTCAGCGAAATCACGCAACCGGTCTGCCGCATCCGTTCACGGTTGACAGGACGCAGCACGATGCCGCCGCCAGTTGTCACAAGCAGCCGGTGGCAGCCGGCAAGTTCCTCAAGAAGCTCAGACTCCCGTTTGCGAAAATAATCCTCCCCATTTTCCGCAAACATGTCTGCAATTGAACGCCCTTCCCTTTTTTCCAGTTCCTGGTCCATATCGATCCACGCCCAGCCGATTCGCGACGCCAGCGCTTGGCCTACGGTCGTTTTGCCTGTTCCCATAAATCCGATTACATAAATGTTCACGAGCGGACACCTCTTTGCATTATCCTACCATATTACTCCGCCCATTTGACAATTTTCTTTTGCTGCAAATCGTAGACAACCCGTATTTTGTGTTTCGCACGAGGCGGGATACCGGCATCTGAATGGATCGTCACAAATCGCGGTGCTGTCTGCTGAGTCAAGCCGATCCGGCTGTCCGCCAGGCCGCCGTCCTCGATGCGGACGGTGAAAGTTCCCGCACCGAACGGAACCGCCTGCCAGCCGTTCCGCCAGTTTGGCTCCGCATCTAACCTTGCGATCGCGCGAACAATTCCGGCTTCCGAAATATATCGAACTTGCGCTGACTGCAGGGAAGCAAGGGTTGACCGGTAGCCGGCGGCAGCCAATCCGAACAGCCCGGCCAGCAGAATCGTTCCGATCAGCAGCAACATGCAGGTCAAAAACAGGGTGCCGCCCCGCTCTTTTTTGTGCTTGACCGGGCTGGCGGGCCGCTGCGCCGAAGATGCCCGCTGCCCCGTTTGATTGGCAAGCGGCTCACTCATGTTGCCACCTTCTCATCGACAAAATGGCCGCTTGTTCCCATGTCATACCGGCCCGCTCAATGGTCAGAAAGACCTCGATGCCGCCTGTTCCTGTACTGCTGACTGCCCATTTTTTCACCCCGGTTGCAGCGACCGACGCTCCACCACCGTTCACCGTCCTGATTAAATTTCCCCGGTTCGATACGGCATACCGGATTCGCTCATCCTTGTCGTTGCGCAGTACCAGCTCACCGCCAACGGCCAAGATTTCCGCTCCGGTCCGTACATCCTCACCCAAAATGCGGAAAGCCGCATCGATTTCCGTCCGCATCATGACGTGATTTTCCACAACTTGAGCGGATCGCTGCCAGTGGTACAACCAGCCGGTTACCGCCAGCAGCAGTAAGGACAGCACAAACAGCCCTACCACCGTCTCGGTGAGTGTCATCCCTCTTTGATCAGGGAACCAGCGACTCATACACGACTTCATGGTCTTCGCCCCTCTCGCGGAAAAATACGCTGACCCGCAAACGAGTACCCGCCGTGTCCGGCGAGCGCTCCGCCCGTATCGTAAACTCCCCCGCTTCCGCCGTCACCGACCAGCTACCGGGGCGGGCCGAACCTGCATAGGCCCGTTCGATTTCGTCTGCTGCCAGTTGGGACGCGCGGGTTATTTTGGCGGCAAGCCGTTCTATGCTTTGGATGTCAGACCAGAGCGGAACTATAACAACCAATACAACCGACAGCACGAACACGGATGTAACCGACTCCAGCAGCGAAAATCCCGCTTCCGGCTGGGGTGGCCAGAGCAGCCGGTTCATTCGCTTCCCTCCTTCAATTGCATCTGCCCCGTATGCAGGTACAGAACCAGCCGAATTTCTTTGCCGTGCAGGTTGCGAAGCACGACCGAGCCTCCGCCGAGCGGATGCCCTTTTCCGTTAAATCCCAACGCGGGCCGATTGAAAGCCGTTTTGTACTCGGCAATTCGGATTCCCTTTGGCAATGTGACCGATTTTCGAAGCGCCGGCCCTGCCAAAACTTCATATCCGTCTCCCCCAATAAACTGCACCGACCAGGTTTCATTCAACAGGTCAGCGCGTGACCGACATTCCATAAGGTCCGCGTACAATTGATTGGCCGCGGATTTCAGGTTCCGATAATCGACCGTCTGTTGATATGCGGGCAAAGCGATCGCCAGCAGCACGGAGAGACAGAGCAAAACAAGCAGCAGTTCAAGCAGGCTGAAGCCGGTATCAATTCCCGCTTGTTTCCACTGTATGCTTGGAGCAGGTGACGACCGCTTGATCATTGGATACGGTAAGCTTATAGACGCCCCCTATCGGGCAGACGGGGACAGATTGCAGATAGCGCTTGCTTGTCAAATCTTCCAGCCCGCTTGGCCACTCGTGCTCCGCCAGATAATAATGTTCCATCTGGGAACGGATCAATTTTTGGTTGCTTTCACACGCGATGGTTTGCGCTTTCTCCCCGGCGGATCTCAGATGCGGCAGGGAAATGGCGATGATCACGGAAATCACGAACAAAGAGATCACCAGTTCCACCAGTGTAAATCCTGTTTCGCGTGAAGCCCGTTGCATACAATCACACCTTTCTGGAGATTTCCAACGATTGCTTGAAAAAAATCGGAGGTCGGCGGATCGAACAAAGGGGAAACGCGGAGAAACAAACGGGGAAGCGGCAAAATCGCACTCGTTGGGAGGAAAAGGAGCAGCAGCCATGGATGGCAACATTCACAACAAGCGAAGGTCGTATCAAATGGATTGCACCATTTGCAGCATCGGCAGGACGACCGCCAGCACCAGGAAACAGACGAATGCCCCCAAACCGATGATGACCATCGGCTCCACAAGCTGCACAATGCGTTGCAACAAACGCTGCAAGTCGCCTTCAAATTCCTTCGCCGCAAAGCGGCAAACACCAGCCAGATCGCCGCTCGCTTCCGCCGCCCGAACGGCATGCACGAGCATCGGATCCACCCGCTGGGCGCGCAGCGCTTCCGTCAGCGTGTCTCCCGACAAAATGCGCTCTTTCACTTGCCGGATCAGCTTCCGTTCCCATGAAAAATAGGCAGTCTGTTCACATGTTTCCAGTGCCCGGAGCAGCGGAGCTCCGCTAGCAGTGAGGACGGCGATCGAGTCGGCCAGCCGAAAGGAGGTCCAGATTCGCCACACCCGCTTGAGTCCCGGGATGGCAAACATCACCGCTGAGGCCTTCGGATAGCGGGATGCGGCCAATTTTTTGAGCAGAAACGGCAGACAGGAAAACGACAAGACACCCAACAGGATCGAAGGAAACGTTTCGCGAAGTCGAGCGGAAACCGCAAACAGTATCTGTGTTTCGGGAGGAAGGGCAAATCCAAGATCGAGGTACATCGATTCGAAGCGGGGAAGAATCTGATAAAGGACAAAAATCGTCACAGCCAACATCAAAACCGCCACGATGACGGGGTAAATCAATGACTGAATCAGTTTCTGCCTCCATTCAAACCGGTGCTGATAATGTTCGCCCAGGCGGCTGAACGCATCCGCCAGATCGCCGGTTTCTTCGCCAACCCGCACTATCGCCGGCACGAACGGGTGGAATTGGGCCTGCCGGAACAGAGCGGACAGCGATTGTCCCGCCTCGATGCCGGCAATCAATCGGGTGATCGTCGGAACGTCTTGCTTGGGCGCCTGTTCATGCACCAGCATCAGGCTCGTGTGGAGAGTGAGACCGCTTCGCAGCAGTCCGGCCATTCGTGTACAAAATCGGGCGAGTTTGCGATCGCTTGTCCATCGCCCGCGGAATCGAGCCACCGGAGATCACCTCCAAACAGTTTGACATATTCCCCAACCGCCACCTCCCCTTGCAAAATCAGGGTTCGCAGCGATACGTCCAACCGGCCGTTCGTCGTTAGGAAGGGTCTTTGTGTCGGACAGGCCCCGGCCCGCAACCACTCCCGAACCTCCTCCGTCACCGGCAGCAGGTCGAAAATCGCCCTGCGTCCGCCGTTTCGGCGCTTGACCAACCGCTGGTTCAACACGCCCTTGACCGCCGCGCCCACAAGATAGCTTTCCACTCCCAGATCGACCAGGCGAATCAGGGCTCCCTCGGTGCTGTCAGTATGCAACGTCGTCAGCACCAGATGCCCGGTGAGAGCGGCCCGCACGGCGATTTCTGCCGTCTCCCGGTCGCGAATTTCCCCGACCATGATCACATCCGGGTCTTGCCGCAGAATCGAACGCAACCCTTTTCCGAAAGTAAATCCGGCCCGCTCATTGATTTGCACTTGGCTGATACCGGCAATCCGGCTTTCCACCGGATCTTCCAGGGTCACGATATTGAGCGGCTGCCCCCGTAAAAAGCGCAGTGCGGCGAATAAGGTCGTCGATTTTCCAGAGCCGGTCGGACCGGAGGCAATGATCATGCCCCGCAATCGATTCAGCATCGCTTGAAAATCGCTCAGCATCTGTTCCTCCATGCCCAACTGTCGCAGGTCCTCCATCTGTGTCGCGTGGCGCAGCAGGCGCAACACCAATTTTTCTCCTTCGACGGTCGGCAGGGTAGCCACCCGGATATCCAACGGTCCTTCCTCTGTTTCCATCTGAAAACTGCCGTCTTGCGGCAGCCTTCGTTCGGCGATGTCCATCTCCGCCAGTACCTTGATCCGCTGCACGGCGCTCGCTTCGCATGGCGGCAAATCCGGTGCCTGCCGCAAATCTCCGTCCTTTCGAAACCGCACCTGATACTGCCCGCCGACCGGTTCGATATGAATATCGCTGGCGCCCTTCCGAACAGCAACCGCGATCACATGCTCCACCCAATCGGGGCTTGCCGGCGGTGTCATCGTGTCACCCCCTTTTTCAAAAAAATTCGACACATACATCTTATTCGCTAGTACACCAATATCTCCTTCCGATTCTTTCGAAAAAAATTTTCGACAAACGATAGCGAAGATAGGTTTTGCGTATGAAAGAAAGTCGGGGTCGCCGGCGTTGAAGTGTGGGAACGCGACGATCTGATTCGGGAATTGGCTAAAATCGGCAGGGCGGAACTGAAAACTGTAAAGCCGCCACACAGCAGCTTGCGAATTGTTATCGAATCCCCCTGCCTTTTGCCAGGGGGATGAGAGACAGGATTTTGATGACGCTGATAGCGGTTCAATGCATAATCTGAACGGGGCAGCGTTCCAATCGCTCCCCCCTTTTTCGATAGAGGCGCACCTGCGGCCAATTCGGGTTGTGAAAAGACACGATCAACATATAAGCATCCGGCCAGGCAAATCCCGCCATATCTTCGGCCGAAGGCTCCGGCGGAGAGGCAGGGTGGGAATGCACGATCGCCAGAATCCGCTCGCCCGTCTGTTCCAACGCATGCACAAGCGAGACCCATTCTTGCGGGGATAGGCGAAAATGGGTCTCGTCATGCGCCACATTTTGCAGCTTCCGGTAACGGACAGCAGTCCCGGAGCCGAGCAGAACGCCGACTCCCTCCCGCGGCAGTTCGCTTTTCAAATGATCGAGCAACTGATCCCACACACGCTGCGGAATTTGCACCTGCCAGCCGCCCGCCTTACTCGACAAAATCGAACTCGAAATCGGCGATCCGCACGGTCGAACCATCGACCGCTCCCCGCTTGCGCAGCGCATCGTCAACGCCCATTTGCTTCATGATGCGTTGGAACCGTTTGACCGAGTCGTATTGGTCAAAGTTGGTCATTTTCACCAGCTTCTCGATTTTCGGTGAATGCACGACGAATACTTCGTTGTCCCGTGTGATCGTGAACGTGTCCTCCTCGTCCTCCAGTCGATAGACCTTGTGCTCGGCAGCCTCGACATCGTCCAATGCGGTTTCTTCTACATGCGGCAGCGTATCCAACAGGTCGGCGATCGCGTACAAAAGCTGCTGCACCCCTTCTTTGGTGATGCCGGAAACGGGATACAACGGAATGTCAGGATCGAGCTTGCGCTTGAACTCTGTGAGATTTTCTTCCGCCCCTGGCAGGTCCATCTTGTTGGCAGCCACGATCATTGGCCGGGCGGCCAATTTTTCGTTATACAGTTTCAGTTCCTCGTTGATCTTCAGAAAGTCTTCCCACGGATCGCGCCCTTCCGTACCGGCAATGTCCACCACATGCACGATCACCTTGGTCCTTTCCACGTGCCGCAGGAACTGGTGGCCCAAACCGTGCCCCTCATGCGCTCCCTCGATCAGTCCGGGCAGATCGGCCAGCACGAAGCTGCGGCCGTCACCCACGTCGACCACGCCGAGATTGGGGGACAGGGTGGTGAAATGGTACGCCCCGATTTTCGGTCTGGCGGCGGAAACGACCGACAGCAAGGTGGATTTGCCGACACTGGGAAAACCCACCAACCCTACATCGGCGATCATCTTCAGCTCCAGTTGGATCCACCTTTCCTCGCCCGGTTCCCCCTTTTCGGCGATTTCCGGCGCTTTGTTTGCAGGTGTGGCAAACCGGGTGTTGCCCCGTCCGCCGCGTCCGCCGCGGGCGACAACCAGTCGTTGCCCGTGCCGGGTCAAATCGCCCAGGAATTCGCCCGTTTCCGCATCCGTTACGGTGGTGCCGGGCGGGACTTTGACCAGCAGATCTTTCGCGTTCGCACCGTGCTGATTTTTTGGTTTGCCGTATTCGCCCCGCGGCGCCTTGAAATGCCGCTGGTATTTGAAGTCGAGTAAGGTGCGCAGTCCTTCGTCGACGACCAGCACGACATCGCCGCCCTTACCGCCGTCGCCGCCGGCCGGTCCGCCTTCCGGCACGTATTTCTCGCGGCGGAACGAGACGATGCCGTTGCCGCCGTCACCGCCTTTCACATAGATTTTTGCAACATCAACAAACATCCCGATTCACCTGACTTCCGAATGACAATATGTATGCTTCACCGTCCTGCTCGCGTTTTTGCAGGTCCCAGTTTTTCGCCGCAAGCTGTTCAATTACGTCCTGGATATATATATCATTCACATGTTCCCCCAAAACGCGCAGGGTTATTGCAAACGACTGGGGCCGGTTGTGCAGCTCCAGTTTCCATTCCGCCTCAACCCCCAATTCCTGCGACAGCGTTTCGCCTGCATCGGCTACCTCCATCACGACCGCCAAAATTTTGTCTTCCAGCCGTTCGTCCCACTCGCCGCCCGGTTCGGCAAGCTCCACCTGCAAGCGCAGCAACGGTGACAATAAATCCCGTTCGATCAAGGCATACGCCAGCTTCGTGCCGGGCAGATTCGAGAGCGCGCTATGCCTTTGCGCATCGGAAATCAGCTTTTGCACCGGGTGTTGCAAGCGGTCAAATTTTTCCATTTGCAGGTAGCCTTTCACCAACTGAATCTGGTTCATTACATCGTGCCGGTATTGGGACATCATGCGCAATGACTCGAGCCGCATGTGATTGTCCCGCTGGTTGAACTCCCGTTGCAGCAGCAAAGGCAGCAACCAGCCGCTGCAAACGGCAGCCGCCAGCAATCCGGCGCCACCCGCCCCCACCATCCAAGAGCGCGTTTCCCCCATCGATGAGCCGGCCAGCATCGCGGTACCGCCAACAGCCTGTACCACCGCCAGCCATCGGAGAGCGAGTTTCGTCGTAGAAGTCCATTTGCCTTGAGCCGGCTTCATCCAGTTCCTCCTCTCTCCCCTTACGATAACCGCTCATCCGTACATGTCAAGACCGAACTCGTGTCCCCACGTTTTTTTCGAAAATACCGGGTGCAACAGCGTTGAAAGAAGCGAAACATGGAACAGGTTCGACAATCGTTGCCGGAACAAAATCAAGAACGGATCGCTGCACAAATGTTTGAGGGCAAACTGGAGCCGGGTACCCGATTGAAAGAAGAGTCGCTGGCAGACGAATTTGGAACAAGCCGGGCTCCCATCCGCGAGACCTTATACATTTTGAAATCTCGCTGCCGCTGTCCGACCATGGAGAAAACGCTTTATATTAATAGTAGACGAGATGGAGAAAGCAGTCAAAACGAAAGATTTCAACCGCCATGAGGAGCTGAACATGCACGATGATCATATTCCTGCAAGTCCCGCTCGCCGCGTTCCGGCATCGCGGGATTTCCGCCGTCCGTTCCCTCGTTTTCCATGCTTCATTCTTTATTCGCCACGCCAGACAGGCGGACGTTTTTCCAAAAAAAGCCCGGCCATCACGATGGCCGGGCTTCGCTTGCTTTGTCTGTTACGCCTGTGCAGCCTGTTCAACCGGATACACAGACACTTTTTTCTTGTCGCGGCCCAAACGTTCGAACGCCACGCGGCCGTCCACCAATGCGAACAGGGTGTCGTCGCCGCCCCGGCCGACATTGGTACCCGGATAAATCTTGGTGCCACGCTGACGAACGAGGATGCTGCCGGCGGTCACAACTTGACCGTCCTGACGCTTCACGCCCAGACGCTTGGAAATCGAGTCACGTCCGTTCTTGGAGCTACCTACCCCTTTTTTCGACGCGAACTGTTGCAGATTCAGCTTCAGCATTGTGTGCACCTCCTTTGTGTGAAACATCAACTGTCTATCGAATTCCGATCGAAAACGCTCACATGTTGCGGATATTCATCCGCAAGGGCACGCAAGCCGTACACCATGCTTTCCAACAGCAACTGCACCTGGCCGGAAACCGGTTCGGATAACACGGGAACATGACATTCCACAAGCCCGTCGCGGCTGACAGCGGGCATCTTGACACCCAACAGCGCCTCGATGCTGTTCACGCCGTTTTGCACCAGTACCGATACAGCGGCGCATACGATATCTTCACCGACATCGGCAAATCCGGCATGTCCGTCGACGCGGAAGGCCTCAATGCGGCCTTGCCGGTCTCGTTCCACCTTGACCCTGATCATCACGCGTTGATCTTTTCGATTTGAACTTTGGTGTACGGTTGGCGATGGCCCTGCTTCTTGCGGGCATTCTTCTTCGCCTTGTACTTGAAAACGATGATTTTCTTCGCTTTGCCGTGTGCCAGAACCTTGGCCGCAACCGATGCGCCGACCACGGTCGGAGCCCCGATCACCACGCCGTCTTCCTTGCCGACCAGCAGAACCTTGTCAAAGTTGACCGTTTCGCCTTCTTCGACAGGCAATTTTTCGATGTAGAGGACATCGCCCTCTTGCACTTTGTACTGCTTGCCGCCTGTTTCCACAATCGCGTACATGCTGCGCACCTCCTTCATTCAGACTCGCTCGCAACAAGGCACCCATTCATCCTCAACGTAATCGGTTCCGTTTGTGAAAATGGGATTTCGGAGCCCGTGCCATGCGGTTGCAATGAGCATAGCGATGTACGCTCACTACTCACCGCCCTATGGTACCACACTTGAAACCTGCATGTCAATGAATTGGCAGCCCCAGGGCTGCGGAGGGGCGGATTTTTGTATCCGGTCCCACACATCGGCAGGAAAATGGTAGAATATACATGGGCATGTGGGAATTTCTCAATCTGTGGAATGGATAAGTTTTCAGCCCCCGGCTGAACGGGGGATGCTTTGGTATTTTCACGGACTTGGGGGAGACAATCGGCCGGTCCGGTACGGAGGTTGCGAGAATGAAACATTCCGAGCCTGAAATCAAAGGGCTGCACGCAGTGGTTTTGATCGTCAAGGATTTGCAAAAGCAAAAGCGCTTCTACCAGGAGGTGCTCAATCTGCAACTCGAAGCGGATTACGGTGACGCCGTATTTTTCCGATGCGGCAACCAGAAAATCGCTTTGTTTGCCCACAGCCACCATCCGGAAGGCAGCAAACGGTTGGCGGGGGCCGAAAAAGGCATTTCCCATCTGGAGTTTCGCATCAAACGGGAAGACCGCGAGCACTGGGACCGGAAACTGCGGGAAGTCGGATTTCATGCGTATGGGGACAACTACGAAGATGAAGACGGAAATTTGTTCCATTTTGTGTACGAGTGATCGGAGGAAGAAGTCTGACAGGCTGGATGTGTGCAACTTGCGGCACACAATTTGCACCACAGCCAGAGCGTCGGACGGCTCTCCGATCTGTCGGGATGAGCGGCAGTTTGTCGGGCGCCAAGGCCAGCAGTGGACGAATCTGTACAAACTGCAGCAGGACGGGTACAGGACCGTCAGCGCCTTCCACATGAAAACGGAGTGCACACCGCAATGGGATCCCACTGCAATGGCTGCACTCCGTTTTTTCTTACGACAGCCGGGATGTTGCCCGCTTGCCGGTTGCCAATCAGCCTGCACTACACCTGCCAATGTTCCGGATCTTTCCGCCACGCTTCCAGAAACGCGACTTCCTGTTCAGAGATATAACCGTTGGCCAGGGCGGTTTTCAGCAATACATCGTACGAGGTCAGGGTGCGCATCGGGATCCCGGCTTGCGCAAAGGTGCGGGCCGCTTTTTCAAATCCGTAAGTAAAAATCGCCGCCACGCCGACCACCGTTCCTCCCGCCTCTTGCACCGCTTTCGCCGCCTTGATGGACGAGCCGCCGGTGGAAATCAGATCCTCGATCACCACCACCCGCTGCCCGAGCTGGATGATTCCCTCGATCATGTTTTCTTTCCCGTGGCCTTTGGCACTGGAACGGATGTAGGCCATCGGCAGCGACAATTTTTGCGCGACAAACGCCGCATGCGGGATACCGGCCGTCGCTGTGCCGGCCACCACATCCACCTGCCCCCACTCCCGATTAATGAGATCGGCAAACCCTTGCGCGATGAAATCTCTCACTTGCGGATACGACATCGTCAGCCGGTTGTCACAATAAATGGGAGATTTGATTCCGGATGTCCACGTAAACGGCTGCTGCGGCCGCAGCGCCACCGCATTGATTTGCAGCAGCATCCGGGCGATTGTCCAGGCGAAATCGGATTCAGCAAATTGCGTCATACGGGAAGGTTCCTCCTTTCGCTTGCTTCTTGCTTGCTTCCAACTACTCCTCATGCTGGCAGCGCTGCTGCCATCTCCTCGAGGATTCGCAGCGCGGCATCCCGTGGATCGGCCGCGTGCGTGATCGGCCGCCCGACCACCAGCTTGTGTGCTCCCGCCGCCAACGCAGTCGCCGGAGTCAGCACGCGTTTTTGGTCATTGGCTGCCGCCCACGCGGGGCGAATGCCGGGAATGACCGTCACAAACCGGTCGCCGCACGCTTCCCGGATCGCCGCCACCTCGTGTCCGGAAGCGACGACACCGTCCAGTCCGGCCGCTTGCGCCAGCTTTGCATACCGGATCACCGTCTCTTCCACCGTACCCGGTATCCCGATCTGTTCGTTCATCATCCGCTGATCGGTGCTGGTCAGCTGGGTGACCGCAATCACCAGCGGCGCGGGAATCCCCAGACTTTCGGCTGTGGTGGTCGCCGCTTCTTTTGCCCGTTTCATCATTTCCACGCCGCCTGCCGCATGCACGTTGACCATCGATACGCCAAGCGAGGCGGCGGAGCTTGTCGCGCCCGCAACCGTATTCGGAATATCGTGGAATTTCAAGTCGAGAAAAATATTACATCCTGCCGCATGCAGCCGCTCCACCACAGCCGGACCGACCTTGTAAAACAGCTGCATGCCTACCTTGTAGGAACGAATCGCATCCCCCAGCCGGTCGACCAGGCGCAGCGCCTCATCCAAACTGTCGAAATCAAGCGCCACATACAGCCGGTCTGCTACATCTTTTGTCCGCAACCCGCAACGCCCCCTCTATGCTGTTGAAACTTCAACCGCCAAACTGTTGCATCTATACCAAAAAGAAAACCGGAAAAAATGGGTGGCGCCCATGTGACTGCGTACCGGATCGGGATGCGACTATTTGCGCGCATCTACACCAACCGCCTGTGTAATATTCGTAAACCCATCCCGCTTCATTAACTCCAGCAAACGTTTGTTGATCGCCTTCACAATACCCGGTCCTTCAAAGATCATACCCGTGTATACTTGCACAAGGCTCGCCCCGGCACGAATCTTTTCATAGGCATCATCACCTGTAAAAATACCACCCACTCCAATGATCGGTACTTGTCCGTCGACAAAACGGTAAATGTTCCGAATCCATTCAGTTGATCGCTTCGTCAGCGGCCGTCCGCTCAATCCGCCGGTCTGTTCTGCAAAATCTTTCGCTTTTAAGCCTTCCCTGGACAGCGTCGTGTTCGTCGCAATAATGCCTGATATTCCTTCCGCAACTGCAACTTGCACGACATCTCGCATGTGCTCTTTTGCCATATCGGGAGCAACCTTCAGAAGAACGGGTTTTGGCTCTGCACCATTTTTCTCCAGTTCACTTGCTTTTGTCCGGATGGCCCGCAATAGCCGGCGCAAGTTGTCCGTTTCCTGCAAATCTCGCAAATTCGGCGTGTTCGGCGAGCTGACATTGATGACAAAATAATGCCCATAGGAGTAAAGCGCATCCAGGCATTTCTCATAATCACCCGCCGCATCTTCATTCGCCGTTACTTTATTTTTCCCGATGTTGATCCCAATCGGAATCCCCGTCTGCCGATAGCTCGCCAGATGTTTCGCGACTTCTGCCGCGCCGTGGTTGTTAAAGCCCATCCGGTTGATAACGGCTTGATCCTGTACGGAGCGAAACAGACGCGGCTTTTCATTCCCCGGTTGTCCGACAGGCGTAACGGTTCCCACTTCGATAAAGCCAAAACCGATTGCCGCCAGGGCGTGGTACACTTCCGCATTTTTGTCAAATCCGGCAGCAAGACCAACGGGATTGGGGAAATGAATTCCCCATACATGACAGTGCAAACGCGCATCATCAATCCGGTACATCATTCGTAAGAAAGCTTTGCCGCCGGCAACTTTGTCAGCTAATTTCAAGGCAGATAGGGTGCGCTCATGGGCCACTTCCGGATCCAGTGCAAACAAATGCTTCTTAATGAGCTGATACATCAATGGTTTCTCCTAACAGGGTCCCCGCCAACGCGGCCGGGCATTTTGCCTGAGCGAGCCCAAACCGTCATGGGATCCCATGACGTGCCACCCATGGAATCCACAAACTGCCAATACGCCCAGCCGTCTCCGGGGGAACGCGTGAAGGTATTCTTTGACTACTGAACCGTAGCGGTAAAATTCGGGTTGCCTTCCACCTGGCTTGTGCTGCAGGGCCGACCATCTGTTGTCGCCGCGACACCGCCCACCTGCGTGTTCACCTGCCGCTCCGTCATTGTTCCAAGCGGCCGGGTCGTAAACTTGATCGTACGCAGCACCTCCAGCATCGATCGCGTAGTGTCAAGCGACGTCAGGCACGGGATGCCGTGTTCAACCGCTTCCCGCCGGATCCGGAACCCGTCCCGCTGCGGTTCCTTGCCTTTGGTCAGTGTGTTGATCACCATCTGGGCTTTGCCTTCCCGAATCAGATCGACCAGATTGGGCGAACCCTCCGACAGTTTCTTCACCGCTTCCACGCGGATGCCGTGCTCTTGCAGGAAGTTGGCGGTTCCCCCGGTGGCGATGATTTTGAAACCGAGTTCCGCAAAGCCGCGCAGGACGTCGAGCGCCTCCTGTTTGTCCTTGTCCGCCACCGTGGCAATGATCGTCCCATGTTCCGGAATGCGGATTCCCGCTGCCAGCAGTCCTTTGTAGAGAGCTTTCGCGAACGTTTTTTCGCTGCCCATCACTTCCCCGGTCGACTTCATCTCGGGACCGAGCGTCACATCCACCCGGCGCAGTTTGGCAAACGAGAAGACCGGCACTTTCACCGACACATCTTCCGCTTCCGGCCACAGCCCATTTTCGTAGCCCATGTCAACCAGCCGCTCGCCAAGAATCGCCCGCGTCGCCACATCGACCATCGGAACACCCGTGACTTTCGACAAAAACGGCACTGTTCGCGACGAGCGGGGGTTGACTTCCAATACGTAGACCTTGTTGTCGTGAACCACGTATTGGATATTCAGCAGCCCCTTCACCCGCAGGGCGCGGGCAATCCGGATCGTGTAATCGACGATCACCGATTTCACGGATGGCGGGATGGTCTGCGTCGGATAGACGGCGATCGAGTCGCCCGAGTGCACGCCAGCCCGCTCGATGTGTTCCATGATGCCCGGAATCAGCACGGTCTCGCTGTCCGAGATGGCATCCACCTCCACTTCCTTGCCGAGCAGGTACCGGTCGATCAGCACGGGGTGTTCGTCGTTGACCCGAACCGCATGGTGCATGTACTGCAGCAGATCTTTTTCATTATAAACGATCTCCATTGCGCGTCCGCCAAGCACGTACGAAGGCCGCACGACACAGGGATAACCGAGCGTGCGTCCCGCTTCCACTGCCGCCTCGATCGTAAACACCGTTTTTCCGGCCGGTCGCGGAATGTCCAGTTCCGCTAGGAGCCGGTCAAATTTTTCCCTGTCTTCGGCACGGTCGATATCCTCCAGCGAGGTGCCGAGAATCTTGACACCCCGTTTCGCCAGCGGAGCGGCCAGGTTGATCGCCGTCTGTCCGCCAAACTGTACGATCACGCCGTCCGGCTGTTCCTGCTCGATCACACGCATGACATCTTCTACGTATAACGGTTCAAAATACAGCCGATCCGATGTGTTAAAATCGGTCGACACCGTTTCCGGGTTGTTGTTGATGATCACCGACTCATAGCCGGCCCGTTTCAGCGCCCACACCGCATGCACCGAACAGTAATCGAACTCGATTCCCTGCCCGATGCGGATCGGGCCGCTGCCGAGCACCAGCACTTTTTTCCGGTCGCTTTCGGCCACTTCGTTTTCCTGATCATATGCCGAGTAATAGTACGGCGTTTGCGCCTCAAATTCGGCCGCGCACGTGTCCACCATTTTATACACGGGCCGGATTCCCAGCTTGCGGCGCTGTTCGAGCACTTCCTCTTGCGTCAGACCGGTGTAGCGGGCGATCGTCTTGTCGGTCAGGCCCAATTGTTTTGCTTGCCGCAGCGTTTTCTCATCGAGCTGTTCCATGCCCGAAAGCGATTCACAGAACCGGATGATCCCCTCGATCTTGTCCAGGAAAAATCGGTCGATCCGCGTCAGATCATGCAATTTTTCCACCGAATACCCGCGCTTGAACGCTTCCGCAATCAGGAACAGCCTTTCATCGTCCGCCTGCACCAACCGCTTCTCCAAGTCGTCCTGCGGCAGCTCGGACGCGCCGGGCAGATCGAGCGAATCGACCCCAAGCTCCAGCGAGCGGATGGCTTTCAAAAGCGACGCTTCGAATGAACGCTCGATGGCCATCACTTCACCGGTGGCCTTCATCTGTGTGCCGAGCACCCGTTTGGCTGAGACGAACTTGTCGAACGGCCAGCGCGGAATCTTGGTCACCACATAGTCAAGAGCCGGCTCAAAGCAGGCGTACGTTTTGCCGGTCACCGGGTTGACGATCTCGTCCAACGTGTAGCCGATCGCGATTTTCGCCGCCACTTTGGCGATCGGGTAGCCGGTCGCTTTCGACGCCAGCGCCGAACTGCGGCTGACGCGCGGGTTGACTTCGATCACATAGTATTGGAACGAATCGGGATCCAAAGCAAACTGCACGTTGCAGCCGCCTTCGATGGCGAGCGCCCGGATGATTTTCAGGGCGGCCGAGCGGAGCATCTGGTATTCCTGGTCTGACAGCGTCTGGCTGGGCGCCACCACGATCGAATCGCCCGTGTGAATCCCGACCGGGTCGATGTTTTCCATGTTGCAGACGACGATGCAGTTGTCGTTCTTGTCCCGCATCACTTCGTATTCGATTTCCTTGTAACCGGCGATCGAACGTTCCACCAGCACCTGTGTAATCGGCGACAAGGTGAGCCCAAGCGTGACGATTTCCTTATACTCTTCCCAGTTGCTTGCGATGCCGCCGCCTGTGCCGCCGAGTGTAAAAGCCGGCCGGACGATGATCGGGAAGCCGATTTCCCGGGCAAACTCTTCCGCTTCCTCCCACGTTGTGACGATCGCGCTTTCCGGCACCGGTTCGCCCAGTTCCTGCATCAGCGACCGGAATTTTTCCCGATCCTCCGCCTGCTCAATCGAGGAAAGCTGCGTGCCGAGCAGTTCGACTCCTTCCGCCTGCAAAATCCCGCTTTCCGCCAGCTGCACTGCCAGGTTGAGGCCCGTCTGGCCGCCCAGCGTGGCGAGCAATCCGTCCGGCTGCTCCTGCCGGATGATCTGGGTGACAAATTCGAGTGTCAACGGTTCGATATACACGCGGTCGGCCATGTCGGGATCGGTCATGATCGTCGCCGGGTTGGAGTTGACGAGCACCACTTCCAGGCCTTCTTCTTTCAACGCCTGGCATGCCTGGGTGCCCGCATAGTCGAACTCGGCTGCCTGTCCGATCACAATGGGCCCCGATCCGATCACCAGTATTTTTCGCAAATCTTTGCGCTTCGGCATGCTAGTTCCTCCTCCCGTATGCAGCACTTCCGTGATGCTGCTCGATCATCGCCAAAAACCGGTCAAACAGATAGTCCGAGTCGTCCGGACCCGGCCGCGCTTCCGGATGATACTGGACGGAAAAAGCAGGATGAATCTTGTGCCGCACCCCTTCCACCGTTCCGTCGTTCTGGTTAATATGGGTCAGCTCCAGGTCTGTGCCTGCGAGCGACTCTTTGGTCACTTCGTATTCGTGGTTCTGCGACGTGATGTAGACGCGCCCGGTGGCTAAATCTTTCACCGGATGGTTCGCGCCGTGATGACCGAATTTCAGCTTTTTTGTTTTCGCTCCGCACGCGAGCGACAGCAGCTGGTGTCCCATACAGATCCCGAAAATCGGGACGCGGCCCAACAGTTGTTTTACCGTTTCGGCGATTTCCGGTAAATCGGCCGGGTCTCCCGGTCCGTTCGACAGAAACACGCCGTGCGGGCGCAGGCTCAAGATGTCTTCCGCCGGAGTGTAAGCCGGTACCACCGTGACATCGCAGCCGCGCGCCAGGAAGGAGCGGAGAATCCCCGCTTTCATGCCAAAGTCCATTGCCACAATCCTCGGTCCCTCGCCGGGGCAGCGGTACATGGACGGTGTGGTCACCCGCGCCACTTGATCCCGCGGCAGCGGTTTCTGGAGCATTTCCCGGATTTGCTCCAGCGGGGTGTCGAGCGTGGTCAGCAACGCCTTCATCGTCCCCTGTTGGCGAATCCGTCTGACCAACGAACGCGTATCGATGCCCGAAATGCCGATGATTCCGTGGCGTTCCAAGTATTCGGCGATCTTCCCGATACTTCGCCAGTTGCTCGGATGGTCCGCCGCTTCCCGTACGACAAATCCGAACGCATGCGGTTTTGCCGATTCGATGTCGTCCTGGTTCACCCCATAGTTGCCGATCAACGGGTAGGTCATCGTGACAATCTGACCGTAGTAGGAAGGGTCTGTCAAAATCTCCTGATACCCGGTCATCCCGGTGTTGAACACCACTTCGCCGATCGATTCGCCGACGGCGCCAAATCCGATTCCTTCAAAGAGAGTCCCATCTTCCAGTACCAGTCTGGCTCGCACGTACGTTCACTCCTTTTCCTGCTGTGTCCCAAACGGCCGATTGTGCCGGTGGATTCCTTACAGTTCGTTATGTGTCACCCGACCGTTACAGATTGTCAGCACCGGCCAGCCTTTTGCCTTCCAGCCTGCAAACGGAGTGTTTCGGCCTTTCGATGCAAACTCGGCCGGATCGATCACGCGCTCTTGCTGCAAATCGATCACCGTCAGGTCGGCTACGCCGCCCTCGACCACCCGGCCGCCGGGGACACCGAAGATGGCGGCCGGCGCGGCTGTCATTTTTTGTACCAGTTGGTGGAGGGAAAGCAGCTTCGCCTTCTCCACCAGTTCGGTGTAGAGCAGCGGAAATGCGGTCTCCAGGCCGACGAAGCCGAACGGTGCCACTTGGAAGGCCCGTTTTTTTTCCTCTTCCGAATGGGGTGCATGGTCGGTGGCGATCATGTCGATCGTTCCGTCGAGCAATCCCTCCAGGCACGCCTGCCGGTCTTTTTCTGTCCGCAGCGGCGGGTTCACCTTCCAGTTCGCATCCGTGCCGTCGATCCCTTCATCTGTCAGCAACAGATGGTGCGGTGTCACCTCCGCCGTCACCCGGATGCCGCGCCGTTTTGCCCAGCGGACCACATCGACCGCACTCGCGTCGGAGATGTGGCAGACGTGCAGATGGGCGCCGGTCAGTTCCGCCAGCAGCGCATCGCGTGCGACGTGCACCGATTCGGCCACTCCCGGAATGCCCGGCAGCCCGAGCCGCTTCGACACTTCCCCTTCGTTCATGCAGCCTTTGCCTGACAGCGATTCGTCTTCCGCATGAATGACGATCGGCAGCCCCAGTTCTTTTGCCCGCTCCATCGCCGATCGCATCATCCCGGCATTTTGCACGCCGATCCCGTCATCGGTAAAGCCGATCGCTCCCGCTTCTTTTAAAGCGTCCATGTCGGTCAATTCCTCACCTCGCTCGCCCTTGGTGATCGCTCCGTATGGATACACACGTGCGAATCCTACAGCCTGCGACTTTTCATACACATAGCGCAGCAGTTCCGGCTTATCCAAAACCGGCCGGGTGTTGGGCATGCAGGCGACTGTCGTGAATCCGCCTTTTGCGGCCGCTTGCGTTCCCGTCTCGATCGTCTCTTTGTATTCGAACCCCGGATCGCGCAGATGGACATGCATGTCAAAAAAGCCGGGAACGATCACATGTCCGTTGAGATTGACCGTCTCATGTCCGGCCGCCTCGATCCGTTCCGCGATGCGAGTGATCTGGTTGCCTTCGATCAGCACTTCCCGCGCCAGCAGTTCCCCGCTTTCCAGTTCCAGCAGTTTCCCGTTTTGCAGTAGGATGCCCATTTTCGTCACTCCTTTGCTTGGTTTTCACCCAACGCCTGCGCGAGCAGCGCCATCCGCACGTACACCCCGTTTTCCGCTTGCCGGAAATAAGCGGCGCGCGGGTCGGCATCGCATTCGGGGGTGATTTCTCCCGCCCGCGGCAGCGGGTGCATGACAATGCTGGTCCGTTTCATCCGGTCCATCAGTTCCTTGTCGACGATATACCGGCCCGCCGCTTTCTCATATTCTTCTTGTGACGGGAACCGCTCTTTCTGCACCCGCGTCTGGTAGAGCACATCGACCCGTTCCGCCACCTGGCGGAGATCCGATTCCTCGTAGTAGCGGACGCCTTTTTCATCCAGATACTCCTTCACGGTTTGCGGAATCGGCGTGTTCTCAGGCGCCGTGAACCAGATCGTCACATCGCGAAAATTGGCCAGTACGTAGGCGAGCGAATGGACGGTCCGCCCGTAGGTGAGATCGCCCACCATCGCAATTGAGATACCGTCGATCGAACCGAGCTCTTTTTCGATCGTATACAGGTCCAAGAGCGCCTGGGTCGGGTGTTCGCCCGCCCCGTCGCCGGCGTTCAGGATCGGCACTGTCGACACGTGAGCCGCCCGTGCGGCCGCTCCGATTTCGTAGTGGCGCATCACGATCACGTCGGCGTAGGAGGAGATCACGCGGATCGTATCCTCCAGCGTTTCCCCTTTGATCGCCGAGGAAAATTGGGAGGCGTTTTCGGTCGAAATCACCTGGCCGCCCAGGCGGGTCATCGCCGATTCGAACGAAAACCGGGTCCGCGTGCTCGGCTCAAAAAACAGGGAGGCCATGATTTTTCCGGCCAGCAACTGGCTGCCCCCGCTCCGCGCCACCTGCTCCATCGCCCGTGCGGCCGACAGGATAGACTCCAAACCGCTGCGGTCAAACTGTTTCGCCCCAAGTATGTGACGATCCATCCAAAGCCCTCCTTGCATCCGGTTGTGTCTGTTCGCCGGATCATCTGTTGTACGTTGCACGTTCTGCAAATTCCTTTTGCATTTCCCACAAAAACGGCCCCTGCCCGGTGGCAGGAGCCGATGCGCACGCAGCCGCGCCAGACAGAATGCCGCATTCCGCCTGAAACGTCGCCATCCGCACCTTACCTGCCTCACGGGGCCGGTTTAAAGGCGCTTCCTGATTCAGTTGTTTCCTCTTTCAGATCCGGCAAGATCAGGTTCAGCAAAATGCCGACGAAGGTGGCGAGCGCCATGCTCTCGACCGACAGGCTGCCGACATGTACCACCATGCCGCCGACACCAATCACCAGGATCACGCTGGAGATAATCAGATTCCGCTTGCTGCTGTAGTCGATTCCCGATTCCACCAGCATCCGCAGCCCGGCCGACGCGATGATGCCGAACAGCAGGATGGTGATCCCGCCCATCACCGCCACCGGGATCGAAGAGATCAGCGCGTTCAGCTTGCCGATGAACGCGAACGCAATCGCGAACACAGCCGCACCGCCGATCACCCACACCGAGTAGACGCGGGTGATCGCCATGACGCCGATATTTTCGCCGTAGGTGGTGGTCGGCGGGCCGCCGATCAGGCCGGCTACCGCCGTCGCCACCCCGTCACCCAACAGCGACCGGTGCAGCCCCGGTTTTTCCATCAGATTGCGGCCGACGATATTTTCCGTTACCAGCAGGTGGCCGATGTGTTCCGCGATCGTCACCAGCGCCACCGGTGCAATCATCCAGACGGCCGCCCACGAGAACTGCGGCGCGGTGAACAACGGGACGGAAAACCAGGCAGCCTGCCCAACCTTCGTGAAATCGACCACACCCAACAGCGCCGCGAACACGTAGCCGCCGATAATGCCGATCAGCACCGGAATCACGCCCAGGAACCCGCGGAAAAATGCGGATGCCGCAACCGCGATCCCGAGTGCCACAAATGCGACCAGCAGATTCTCGCTGGCCATCTTCACCGCCGTGCTGGCAAGCCCCAGTCCGATCACAATCACGATCGAACCGACCACCACTGGCGGCAGCAGGCGCTGCAGCCAACGAACCCCGAACCGGGCGACAATCGCCGCCACCAAGATATAGACGATCCCCGACAAAAAGCAGCCGAACAGGGCGGCTCCAACCCCTTGCGCTTTCGCTACGGCAATGATCGGACCGATGAAGGCGAACGATGAGCCGAGATAGCCGGGAATTTGCCCTTTCGTCAAGAAGATGTAAAGCAGCGTACCAATGCCGCTGGAAAGCAGTGCGACCGCCGGATTCAGCCCGGTCAGGAAAGGCACCAGTACGGTCGCCCCGAACATCGCGAACAGATGCTGCAGGGAAAGCGGCAATCCTTGCAAAATGGGCATCTTTTCCTGCACATCAATCACTCGTTGCTGTCCCATGTCGTTACTCCTCCCCGATCCGTTCCAGCAGGATCACTTTGTCTTCTCCGTCAATTTCCTGTACGTGCACGGCGACCAGTTCGCTTTGCGAAGTCGGCACATTTTTGCCTACATAATCGGGCCGGATCGGCAGTTCCCGGTGCCCCCGGTCAATTAACACCGCCAGCTGGATCCGTTTCGGGCGTCCGAAATCGATCAGCGCGTCCAGCGCCGCCCGGACCGTGCGTCCCGTGTAGAGAACGTCGTCGACCAGCACCACTTTTTTTTCCTTGATCGACACCGGGATTGCGTGCCCTTGGATCTGCGGTTGCTCCGCTTTTTCCTGCAGGTCGTCGCGGTACAGGGTGATGTCGATCGAACCCACCGGTACCCGCTTCCCTTCGATCGACTCAATCCGTTCGGCCAGCCGCTTCGCCAGATAGATGCCGCGCGTTTTGATGCCGACCAGTACGATGTCTTCGATCCCTTTGTTTTTTTCCACGATCTCGTGCGCGATTCGCGTCAACGCACGCCGAATCGCCTGCTCGTCGAGCAGCTGCGTCTTCACCTTGACGTTCATTGACGGCTTCCCCCCTTGTCAACAGTGTTCGTCTGCGTGAGTTCCACTATCCGGACACAAAAAAAACTTCCTACCCGTCAGGTAAGAAGCTTTCCAGTCTGCCGCCGCAGGAGTTGGATTGACGTTGTGGCTGTCATGCAGACCCGCGTACATGGTGCGCCGGGGCCGCAGTGCCAAACTCAACTCGCCGCTTGACTCAGACAATGTTCCGCTCTCCTTACCGACCTCACGGGATCAGTTTAAAGGAACTCATTTGTCTCCAGTAGAATATCAAAATCCGCCGGGGCCGGTCAAGCGGTTTTGTCCGAGTTGTTGTTCCGAGTTTCGCATCAGTCCTCTTCCTTTCGAAGCTCTTCGATCAACCTCGCCATATCATCCGGAATGTTGGTCCGAAACTCCATATATTCACCGGTGCGCGGATGGTCAAACCCCAACACCTGGGCGTGCAGGGCCTGTCCGTCGATGTCAAGCGTCCGTTTCGGTCCGTAGACGGGATCTCCTGCCAACGGGTGGCCGATGAATTCCATATGAACGCGGATTTGGTGGGTGCGGCCCGTTTCCAGCCTGCATTCTAGCAGCGTATATCGCTTGAACCGCTCCAACACGGCAAAATGGGTCACCGCATGGCGGCCGCCGCTCTTCACCACCGCCATTTTTAACCGGTGCACCGGGTGACGGCCGATCGGAGCGTCGATCGTCCCCAGATCGTGGTTGACCACTCCATGCACGATCGCGATATACTTGCGGGTCACTGTATGCTTCTTCAGCTGTTCAGCCAAGCTCTGGTGGGCCTGGTCATTTTTCGCCGCCACCAGCAAGCCGGACGTGTCTTTGTCGATCCGATGCACGATTCCCGGCCGCAGCACCCCGTTGATCCCCGACAAATCCTTGCAGTGGTAGAGCAACGCGTTCACCAGGGTGCCCCGCATATGGCCGGCCGCTGGGTGCACCACCATCCCCCGCGGTTTGTTGACGACGATCACATCCTGATCTTCATAGACAATATCGAGCGGAATGTTTTCCGGCTGCACTTCGGTCGGCTCCGGTTCCGGCAGGCTCACCAGTACCTCGTCGCCAGCCCGCAGTTTGTAATTTGACTTTACCTGTTTGTCATGTACCAGAACAAAGCCATTTTCGATCAGTCCCTGAATCTGGGAGCGCGACAAATCGCCGATCCGCTCCGCCAAAAACCGGTCGATCCGCTCCCCGGCCGCTTCCTCCTGGATCAGGAAGCTGATCGATTCCGCCGCTAAGTGCTCGTCCAATTCCCTGTCCAACAGGTCGCTCATGCTTGGTTCACCCGCTCACGCCGGTACTCGTTCCACGCGTCCAGCAAAATCAGCCCTACCGCAATCACGATAGCCGAGTCGGCCACGTTGAAAATCGGATAGTGAATGATCCGCACATCGAAAAAATCGACCACTTCCCCATACAGAATACGATCGATCAGATTGCCGACCGCCCCGCCCAGCAAGAGCGGCAACGCGGCGCGAACCAGCCCGCTTTTTACCCGGCGCGCGTAATACGCGACCCCAATGATCACCGCGATCGAAATGACGATAAACAGCCACCGCTGCCCCGCCAGAATCCCCCAGGCGGCCCCCGGATTGCGATGCGATGTGATGCGCAAGAAGTCGCCCAAAACCGGGATCGACTCCCCCTCTGTCATATAGGTCTTCACCAGGAATTTCGTGAATTGATCGAGCGCTGTCACCAGCGCCGCCCATACGTACAACATCGTGTCACCTTCTTACCAAACCTTTACTCGGACTAGAATAAGCGTGCCAATTGTAGCACAACTTGCCAAAGGTGACAACTTACCGGACCCGTCATGCGAACAACATCCGGCCGATGTAGACAGCCGCTCCCCACATCACAATCGCCGATAGTTTGTTGAGGATCGTCATAAACCGCCCTGATTTGTCCAATTCGCCGGTGATTCGTCCAGCCAATGCCAGCCCGGCGAACCAAATCCAGGAAACCGCAATGCAGGTCACCGAAAAGACCAATTTTTCAACGCCCGCATAGCCAAGCGAACTGGTGCCGATTACTCCAACCGTATCCATGATCGCATGCGGATTGAGCAGCGAAACGGACGCGGCGAACGCGACCTGTTTGCGGGGAGTGAACGTCCGAGCCGCCTCGTTTCCATTGGCACCGGGCGTGCTGTGCCACGTTACCCAGCCCATATACAGCAAAAAGAGCAGCCCTGCGCCAAGTAGCACCGTTTTCACCCAAACGGAACCGAGGACAACGACCGACACTCCCAAAACCGCCAATGAGATTAAAATCATGTCACAGACCGACGCAGTGAGAACGGCCGGCAAGGCTGCGACAAAACGCCGGTGCAGCGCCCCCTGGTTAAACACAAACACGTTCTGCACACCAAGCGGCAAAATCAGACCCAAAGCAAGCACAAAGCCGTGGATCGCGGCTTCGACCATTTTTTCACCTCTTCCGTTTTTTCTCCAACAGCCGGGATACAGTTGACGGTTGCTCTTGCTGTGCAGCGGGGGGGTTCGGCACTGCCTGAGATTGCTGAATTTCCCCGGCGGCTGGGGAGGCATGCACCAGTCTGGAGGAATCGTTCCAATCGGGCGGCCGATTTCCCACACGCCGCTCGGTGGCATTTACCGTTTTTGCTCTCAGCCTGCGCAAGGAGCCCGCTGTTTGAGCCATAGCCGGCTGCAACACTTTCCCGCCAAACCGGGAAGCCCACCACAATCTCACCCGCTCCCACGGCAAACTTACACGGCGGAATGCCACATCCATTGGCCATAAACATGCCGCAAGCAGCAACAGCAGCAGGGAAATATCGCGATGTTTCCATTTTGCCGGCAGATTGTCCGCATACGCCGCCGACGGCTCGGTGAGGACTTGACCGCCGCCTGTCTGGGCGATCGATTGCAACACCCGGTCACCGTCCTTGGGCAGAGCGTATTCCGGAGAATAGGCAACCGCAATGCCGGTAGACGCCGATGCCAACACATTACCGCCCTGTTCTTCTGTTACAGTGATCATGTACGTGCCCGGCCTATCAGCCCGGAAGTTCGCTGCATACTGTCCAGGCGCTCGCAGCAGCAACTGCACCTCCTGCCGCTGCAGGTCGGGACCGATCACTTCCGCTTTCAATATGGCCCCATCCTTTACCTGTTGTTTGAGATTGACTGTGAACTGCCCTTGACCTTCCGCGACAGTCGGGCGTATATCAAATGCGTTCGTGCGATACTGCGGCAGCAGCCAAGTCAGCAACTGGTTCCAAAATGGGCTGGAACCGTCCCATGCGGCCCATTGGTTGGCCCACATCCCTTTTGCGTCGCTCGTCCAGGCTGCCGCCCGACCGAGCCCATATTGCCATCGAGCCAACAGAGGTAGTCCTTGCGGATTTGCAAGCACCACATCGGCCGTCTCCTTTGCAGTTGTTGCAACCTGCGCGTTGATCTGCGGCAGCCCTTTCGCAAAAAGCGGCCGCAGGTCGGCGGCTTGCCCGATCTCCGGAGTAAATGGCTGATCCTGGATAAACGTTTTGCCTGCCATCGCCGTTTCCTTGCTGAAAATCTGCGGGACGTTTTGGCTGTCCGTAGTTTGATAGAAGCGGCCCTTTGCTTTTTCTGCCAGACTCCGCAACAAATTCTGGTCCGCATCGGTTCCCACCGCCACCGTCGACATGGTGATTCCTTTTTCCCGCATTTTGGCCGTTAGTCCGTCATAATCCCCATTTGGCGATTGTCCGTCCGTAAGCAGGATCATATGTTTGCGCTTCGCTTTCACATTCTGCAGTCTATCGAATGCTTCCGCCAGAGCGGGATAAATATCCGTGCCTCCGCCGGCATTGATGCCCGAGATTTTGTCCTGCAAAGATTTGGGATCGTTCACATTCGTCGGTTCGATCACCCACCACGGCGCAGAATCAAAAGCGACCACGCCAACCGTGTCTTGGGCGCTTAACATCGCAATCGCACGGCGGCCCGCCTCTTTTGCCAGTTCCATTTTTTGCACACCCATGGAACCCGAACGGTCGATCACCAGCATCAATCCCAATGAAGGAATCTCCCGTTGATTCCGCAGGTCCATGTAAACGGGAAGCGCTTTTTCGACCGGTGTGTTAAAATATCCTCCCAGCCCAAAGGAATCTTCTCCCCCCGTCATTAACAGTCCTACGCCAAAATCGCGCACCGCGATCTCGATTTGTTGCTGAATCGATGCGGGCAAATCTGTGCCCGACACGTTCGCGAGTACAATCGCGGAGTACCGCCGCAACTCTTCCAAAGCACTGGGCATCGTTTGCGGCTGCCTGATTTCATAGGGAAAATGGCCGGCATCCAGCGACTGCCGCAACCACTCGGCCTCCCCCGGCTTGCCTTCGACAATCAGCACGGATGGGCGCCCCGCAACTTCTCCATACGCGTATACGGTGTTATTGACCGCTTCCGTATCCTCAGCAGGTTGAATTTCCACTCGATACCGATGAAAACCCGGTCTGTCCGCCTGCAGCGGAAGCGACAGCCGTGTCTCGCCTTTTTGCACCTGCACAGACACGGTTGCGATCGGATGATTATCCTCATAGATGCGCAATTGTGCAGTTGTCGTTACGGTACTTTCTAAAACGGCGTTCAGCGCAAATTTCTCTCCCTGATACAGGGTGGTCGGAACCGAAGCGGATTTGAGCAGGACTTCCGCCCCAATTTCCCGCTGCAATTTCACCACATCCACGCGAATGCCGCGTTCTTTCAGATACGACGCTTCCTTTACCGCGTCCCCGATATTTTGTTCGCCGTCCGAAAGCAACACCACGCGTGTTTTGAATTCTGTATCCGCCAATCCGCCAGCCAGGCGAAGCCCGGCAGCAAGGTTGGTAAAGTTCTGATTTTTTACACCGTTCAACTCGACAGCGGCGTTCCCGTTCAGAGTAAGAGGATACTCCACTGACGGTTTCTCCCCCACTCCTACCACGGCAAATCCGTCCTGCTCCGTCTTCTGGCCGACCGCCTGTTCAATCCATTGCACAGCCTGTTTCAGACTGCCGACGCTTTTTGATTCATCGACAACAAACACCGTTTGTTGCTTTTGAATCGGGGCTTTCAAGGAAGTACCGGCCACCGCGAGAATCACCAACAAAAAGATCAGGCTTCGCAAGACGGCAACCGTTTTTTTCCGGACCCCGTCCAATCGTCGCTCGTCCGTGTACCACCAATACATTGCATAGGCGGACGGCAGCAAAAGCAATAACCACCAGGGGTGCGCGAACTCAATACCCACGTTTATACACCCCCCATTCGACATAAAGCAGGAACAGAAGTGCCAGAGCGAAGTACCTCCAGATTTCCGTCTGTCCCAATTTTTGCTGTGCGTTTTGTTGCTCGCCCTCGGCCTGCTCACTGCCGCTTGGCAGTGCGACTTTGACGGGAGTGACGTTCGACTCTTCAACCGGAGATGAAACGGCGAGCAGTTTTACTTCCCGTTTGTCATGGCTCTGAAAGCGATACAGTCCTGGCGATTCCGGCACGAAACCCTGCTCGATCATGCTCTTTTCCACCTTGTGGGACTTGCCGTAAGGATCCGTTACGCTCCACTCTTCCTCGCGAATGGGAGGCAACAAAGCAACTCGTTCTCCGACAGTTGCTTGCCCCAACAAATTGCCGCCGGAGGGAAGCAAGTAGTCTTTCAGATGTTTCACCAGAATCGGAAAAGCGGGCAGCAGCGGCAAGTCTGACTGGTGCAGATCGAACGGCAGGATCGCGATCCTGCGACCATTCAGTTCCCCCGTGAGAAGGAGCGGAGTGTTTCCGCTGTATGCGATCGGCTTCAGCCAGGAAACCGACTCCACCTGCCGTACGGCTTTCAGGTGCAGCCGATCCAGTTCAACATACTGGAGCAACGGAGACTGCGAGTCGACAATCTGCAGCTTGCCCGGCTCCAACAGGTCACCTGTCTTTACGATACCGGCACCCGCAGGCGGATTGACCAGCAGCACCGATCCGTTTGGCCATCGATCCGGTAAGACACCATCGTACACATAAAGGTTGGCGGAAGACGGGGCAGCATCCGAATCCGTTCCGCGCTCCACCGTCAAGTTGCTGCCGATTTTTAACGCTTTTTCAAGGAACAGGTTGCCGTTACCCGTCATCCACGCTTTTGCCGAACCGCTTTTCAACGGCAAGACGATCCGTTCGTTGTCAAATTCCAGCGCATCACCATTTTTTAACGAAACGCGGTAAAATTCACCAACAGGCAAATTTCGCCAGAACAGATCTTGTTTTCCGTTCGCCGGAAGTGCCACTTCCATCGCTTCCAGCAATTTGCCTGCTTCGTCGTACAGTTGCACCTCTGCCGAGCTTGCTTGCTCATTGTAATTCCGGACAGTGGCTACCAGTTCCGCACGGTCTGCCTGAACGGCGGCTGCCGCATGGCTGATCCCGACATTTTGCAGATTCCTGTCCGGCATGATCATCTGCGGTTGCCTTGCAAAACGCGGGTAAAGTTGCGGGTCGAGTCCCCAATTGCCGTCCGAAAATATAAGGACGCTGCTTGCCGGGTCTTTGCCGGAAAGGGCGGCTGCCAACGACAAAGCGCCTTCGTAATCCGCTTTTCCGTACTCCTGTTGAGCGTCCCGGACAGCCTTCTGCAATTCCGCATGGTCATGGCCGGCCGCAAGGATGCGTGCTTCCTTCGCCATCGCAATCAAGGTCATGCGTTGGTTGGGAGCCAATTGACCGATCCATTCCTGCAGTTGTTTTTTGCTTTTCTCCAATTGGGTTTGACCGTCCGATTGGGCCGCCATGGAAGCAGAAAGATCAAGCACCGCGATCGTATGGGTCGCCAGCGGACCGCTTCCGTTGATTGCCGGTCGGGCGAGTGCCACAGCAAAAATCAGGGCGGCCAGCAACTGCAGCAAGAGCAAAATGTTCCGCCTGAGCTTTTGCCAGGGACGGTTGGCTTCCATCTCGCGCAGAAATTTCTGCCACAGCAAAATACTCGGTACTGTCCTGGGTTCATAGGTTCGCTTCAAAAGATACAGCAGAACGATGAGCGGCAGAGTCACAAGGAAAGACAGCATCCATGGAGACAGCAGTTTCATCCCCGGATCACCCCCGATGCGGGCAACCTGCGGAATAACACGTCCTCGAGATTCTCCTCAGCGGGTACCAAGACATAAAACATCCCCCGGCGCCGGCAAAAATCCTGCAGTTCCGACGTATAGCCGGCCACCGCCTGTTTATAGCGCTGCAGCATATGCGGTGAGATTGCCACGTCCCGGCCGATTCCATTTTCGCTGTCGATCAGGTGCAAGTCGCCGACAAACTGCGGGTCCAACTCCCCCCGGCAAAGCACCTGCACAACCACAACCTGATGACGGCCTGCCTGCAATCGTCGAAGCCCTTCCTGATAACCGTCCACAAACAAAAAATCGGACAGCAGCACGAGGATCCCGGGTTCGCTGGGAACACCGCCCCGCAACAGCCAGGACAAACTGCCGTCGATACCCGGTTCGCTTGCTTCGACTTGCTGCAAGATATCGAACAGACGATAGGCGGACTGTTTGCCAGTAAACCTTTGTGACCTGGACAGCATCTTGTCGGCGAACAACCAGGCTTCCACCCGGTCATGGCAGGCCAATGTCAGGTAGCCCAGTGCGGCAGCCAATTTTTTCGCCTGCTCAATTTTCCCTCCGAATGCCATGGAACGGCTGGTGTCGAGGAACAGGTACAGAAGGGCGTCTCGCTCATCATGGAATGTTTTCAGGAACAACTTGTTTGATGAGAAAATAGAGTATCGTTGAGGCAGTAGGGGATCGGCTACCTCGGTTTTTGGGCAATAGGATGCCCGGGAGGCCCATTCTCCTTCCATATTAAGGGGATTAATTAAGTTGATTAGGCTGTGACGTCAGCTGATTTTGTCACCACATAGCCTTTCTTCTGAAGGCGGCGAATCATCAATTCTTCGGTCGAGATGCTCTTTCGCTTCTCCAAGTAATCAGCGCCGAGTTCGTTGTAAGGTTCCCCAGTCTTGAGTACAAA